>JBLFZF010000028.1:0-30835 GCA_047610145.1 Salibacteraceae bacterium
ATTAAGGGAATTACCCTTCTAAAGTTCAGGTATTGGGTTTTAGAAGGACTATTAAAGGGCAAAACATAAATGGGAATAATATTTAGGCAATCTGTTAAATCGTCCATCTACTCTTATATAGGAGTGGTTATTGGTTTTGTTACCGTAGGTTTTTTGATGCCGAAATTTTTGAGTCAAGAAGAAATTGGGTTGCGAATGCAGATTCAATCCTACTCCTTTTTGATTAGTTCCATTATTGCCTTTGGAATCCCACAAACGATAGTTCGCATGTTTCCTCATTTTGCAAACACTAAAAATAAAGACCACGGAATTTTGAGCTTACTTGGGTTAATTTCTTTTTCAAGTACGTTATTATTTGCATTTGGGTTTCAGTATTGGGGACACCACTTTTTTAAATCTGATATTCAAAACTCTGCAATTTTCGCGGAACACTATCATTTAATCCTTCCCTTTACTATTGCTACACTGTTTTTCATTTCATTGGATGGATATGCCTCCGCAATTAAAGAGTCGACCGTAGGTACATTCTTTAAAGATGTTGTGTTGAGAATTGGAATATTAATTGCTTTATCCAGCTATATTTATTTTGACAAGGTAGATTACACCGTTTTCATAAATGTATTTACTGCTTTACAATACATCCCCGTATTAGGCATAATGTTATTCCTATCTAGAAAAGGAATGTTTCAAATAACACCAAAAATTACATTTCCATCCCCCCACGTAAAAAAAGAGTTTTTCTCGGTAAGTTTGTTTAATTGGGTTAATATTATTTCGGGAGTTGCAGTGGTATCAATAGATAGCATTATGTTATCTAAACTAACAGGTTCTGCAGATGTTGGCATCTATACTACGGTTAGTTTTTTTGCTAGTTTAATGATTATTCCAATTAAAGGATTGGGAAAAATCACCAATTCCGTTGTAGCGGAGCATTTTAAAAACGGAGATTTAAAAGCAATAAAATCCATTTATGATAAAACCGCTATTAACTTTCTCATTATTGGAATGTTTCTTTTTGGTAATTTACTATTACTGATTCCCTTTATTTTCAATATCATTTTAACCGACTACTCTGCTGGAATTGGTGTTCTTGTTTTTATTGGAATGGCTAATTTATTTAAAATGGCCACTGGAGTGAAATTCATCGTAATTGGAAACAGCAAATTCTACAAATGGAATACACTGATTCTCACTACATTTATTATATCTCTGATTATCACTAACTTCATTTTTATCCCTATTTATGGAATCTCTGGAGCTGCAATTGCATCTATGATTTCAAGTTTTATTCATCAATTAATAGGGATGATTTTTGTAAAAACAAAATTCAATTTTTGGCCTTTTGATAAACAGTACGGTAAAGCAATCCTAATTTTCGCTATTCTCTTTATTGGAATTTTTTGGATTCCCATCCCTCTAAAAGAGCCGTTTGAAGCAATTTTAAAATCGGGTATTTTCTCTATTGCCGCCATTGTTCTAATATGGAAACTTAATATGAGCAGCGACCTTAATCATAAGCTAGGTGAACTCATTGAATCTATAAAAAATAGATGATTATTTGGGAAAAGAATACAAATCTAGCATGGGGTATAAAGCAGATCCCCGGTTACCAATTAACAACTCTACGCCTTGTTTTTTAGCTAAATCACTGAAGTTTTGAATAAAGTAACTGATAGGTAAACACCCAAAACTACCAGACACTTTTTTGGACATGGTATTATGAGTCGCTTTTAAATTCCATTTTTCTTCTTTAGGCCTATTTATTTGGAATTCATTGAACCCTTTAGCTAAATCACCTGCTTTTTTACTTGAATAAAAATACTCAGAACTATTTAAATCTACTCCCAACAAAACAATCTTCTTGTACCCCATTATATAAGCCATGGTAATAACATAAGATAAACTTCCGGCATAATGAAAAACCTCAGATAGATCCACATGCTTTTTTTCCATCCATGTTTTAATGTGTCTTTTTAATACATTTTCATTTAACGTATTTGGCATGTATGGTGCATTGTAAAACAAATTATCCTGAAAAATGCCTGTGTATTCGAAGTGTTTATCTCTCATTTTTAAATGTTGATACTGAACAAATATGGGCATGTTTTTATACGATTCACTTTTTTCTTGAAGAGCTTTTATATACCAAGCAAATACCTTCTCATTAGCCATCGGTTCAATGCCATAATAAGTAGGAATGAAATCATGAAAAACCCATCCATTAAATCCAAAACTGTCGTGTCTACTTACCTCTTCCCAATCTTTAGCTTTAAAATCCATAACGGAAAGCCCTGAACCAAGAACATATAAGGTATCCGAAGTTTTATGATTACTCCACGAATAATTTACAGCAGACTGTTTCTCATCCATTTTCATCTCTCCTCTAAGCTTAGTCGTCTTAAATCGATCATACGGAATATAAAGCCCTGTCTTATAAATTTTATTTTTAATCCAATCAATCATAGCTATCTTGGTTTCTAGTTAAATTTCTTATTCAATAATAATCTTTTTGACAGGAAGAAAAGATTAATCCATAACGATATTATCACTAAATTCGCCCGCACGAAACTAAAATCAATATGCTAAACGGAAAAAGTGTTTTAATTACCGGAGGAACCGGATCTCTTGGTAAAGCCATCACTAAAACTGTATTGGAAAAGTGGCCTGAAATAAAAAGATTAGTCATCTTTTCTCGTGATGAACAAAAGCAATTTGAAATGGCTCAAGATTTCCCGAAGTCAAAATACGATTGTATTCGCTATTTTATTGGTGATATACGTGACTTTGATCGACTAAAAAGAGCTCTGCAAGGTGTTGACTATGTCATTCATGCAGCTGCAATGAAACATGTACCCATTGCAGAATACAATCCAATGGAATGCATAAAAACTAATATTAATGGGGCTGAAAACTTAATTAATGCCTGTTTAGATACGAGCGTTTCAAGAGTTGTTGCCCTTTCTACAGATAAAGCAGCTGCACCAATTAATTTATATGGAGCAACAAAATTGGCTTCTGACAAACTGTTTGTTGCCGCTAATTATATTCGTGGAGAACAGGATATTAAATTCTCTGTTGTTCGCTATGGTAATGTTATGGGCTCCAATGGTTCCGTAATTCCATTTTTTCAAAAAAGAGTAAAAGAAGGTGTTTTACCAATTACAGACCCTACTATGACCCGTTTCAATATTTCATTGGAAGATGGAGTCAAAATGGTTCTATTTGCTTTAGAAAATGCTTGGGGTGGGGAGATTTTCATCCCTAAAATTCCTTCTTATAGAATTACAGATGTCGCCACTGCTATTGGACCTGATTGTACTCAAGAAATAATTGGAATCCGTCCTGGCGAAAAAATTCATGAAGAAATGATTACTTCTGCTGATTCATTCAATACTCACGACTTAGGTACTTATTATACTATACTCCCTCAATTAACCACCTTCAAACTAGACGACTACACAAAACACTTTAAGGCCGTAAAAGTACCTCAAGGTTTTTGCTATAACTCTGGTGATAATGCTGAATGGGTAGGTGTGGAAGAACTGAGAGAATTAATAAAAACCAAAATCTAATGAAACATCATATTCCTTACGGTAGACAAAACATAACGCAAAAAGATATTGATGCGGTAGTGGAAACCCTCAAGGGAGATTTTCTTACACAGGGTCCCCGTATTAAGGAATTTGAAAATAATTTCGCGAAATATGTCGGTGCAAAATATGCGGTGGCTGTATCTAACGGAACTGCTGCTTTACATATATGTACGATGTCTTTAGGGGTTAAACCAGGACAAAAGGTCATAACCACTCCTATTACGTTTGTAGCAACCGCTAATGCTATTCGTTATTGTGGAGGTGAAGTTGTTTTTGCAGACATTGATCCAAATACGTACTTGTTAGATATAAACGCGGTTAAAAAAATCCTAAAGTCTGAACCAGCAGGTACATTTTCGGGTATTATGCCTGTAGATTTCACAGGTAGACCCGTTAATATGGAGGACTTCCGAAAGTTAGCCGATGAATATGGTTTATGGATTATTGAAGATGCTGCTCACTCTCCTGGAGGTTTCTTTGCAGACGAAAAAAATCACCTACAAACTTGTGGGAATGGTAAATTTGCAGACTTAGCTATTTTCTCTTTTCACCCAGTAAAGCATATTGCCTCAGGAGAAGGTGGAATGGTCACTACTAATAACCAAGAATTATATAAAAAACTTTGTTCGTTCAGATCGCATGGGATCGCTTTCGGGGATGATAATTTAATCAACTCTGTAGAGACCGCATTTATGGATGCTCTACCTAAAGAATATCCCCAAAAATATCCATTGTGGTATATGGAGATGCAAGAGCTGGGATACAATTACCGTATTACAGATATACAAGCAGCTTTAGGTAGCTCTCAACTGGGTAGAGCTGAAGAAGGCTTGGCTAAAAGAAGAGAAATTGCGCAAACCTACTTTAATGCTTTTGAGAATGAAGCTTTCATTCTAGGCCAATCAGGAGTTATCGAAGGACATGCATATCATCTATATGTTATTGAAGTACCTAAACGTGCCGAATTACATAAACATCTTAGAGAAAAAGGGATTTTTTCCCAAATCCACTACATTCCAAGTCATCTTATGCCTTACTACCAAAAGCAGGGTTGGAAATTGGGAGACTTACCAAATGCTGAGAAATATTATAAGCATTGTATTAGTTTACCTATGTTTCCTACCCTCAAAGCGGAGGAGCAACAGTTTGTTATTGATACGATAGTAAACTTTTATTCTTAGTTAGTCATTCCTCTGTGAAATTTTTCTGGCTGGGTTTCCTAGGTAGAAACTATTCTCAAGGGTATCCTTAATTATTACACTTCCGGTTCCCGCTTTGCTAAATGCCTTCATGGTCACGTGATCGTTGATGACTGCACCAGGAGATATCCATACGTTGTTTTCAATAACACAGGCACCACCAATTGTTACCCCCGATGAAATGTAACAGTTTTGACCAATTACAACGTTATGACCTACATTTACATTATTACCAATTTTAGTCCCATTACCAATTAGGGTATCTTCCAGCATTCCTTTTAAAACAGTCACATTAACGCCAATACTTACGGAATCACCAATTATGACTTTTCCTAAGTGAACAAACTTGTGATACTTTCCTTGGTGCCATACATCCCCTAACCCTATTCCTCCAATTACAGAACCATATTGAATTTCACAATCAGAACCGACTACCGAATCCTTTGCTAAAACACTATATGGATAAACACGTGTGTTTTGACCAATAGTCACATTAGACTCTACTAAAGACCTAGAAGACAATTCAACTGATTCATGAAATATTTGTGACCCTGAATCCTCAAAGGAGTTTGTGTAATTATCTGAAATAACCTTTACCCAGTGGTACTTAGGGTTTTCACAAAAAACAATAGCCCCTGAGTTAAAATGTGAAATTTTACCTGCCATTTTTTCATCTATCAACAAAATGGCTACCTCCTTACTTTCAATAAACGCAATATCGTCACCTCGATAAAAAACAACAGACGATGCGTTACAATCATCTAAACCCGCAATATTGGTCGCTTCAGATTTAGAATCACCAATAAAATCACCCTCAAAAAACAACGGGTTTATAGATCTTATTTTATGAGGCATTCCCTAAATTTTATTTTGAATATACGCTTGAAAATCGTTTAGCGAACTTAATTTCTCAATATCTTGATCAGGAATTTGAACATTATATTCATCTTCAAGGTTTAAGTAAAAGTCCATTAAATCTAATGAGTCCACTCCTTGCTCTCTCATAGAATCTCCAACATTAATTTCATTCGCTAGATTATTCGATGTTTTCTCTAATATCTCTCTTAATTTTTCTATAGTAACCGTCATATTTATTATTTTCTAGTTAAAACGGAACTAGACCAAGAAAGCCCAACTCCAAATCCGCTTATTAATATTTTCTTGTTTTTTACATTTTTCAATTCTTTCGCCAAAATCATCGGGATAGAAGACGAAACAGTATTACCGTAATGCTTCACATCATTTACAACCTTTTCAATCGCAAAACCAGTCCTACGAATCAAGGTATCTAGAATATACTTACTCCCTTGGTGAAAGATGATTACGTCTATATCCTCTTTACTACAATTGTTTTTTGCTAAAACTGATACCACATCGCCAGGTACATATCTGGCCGCAAAATTAAAGATGCTCCTTCCGTTCATTGACAGCTCCCCATCGGTACAAACTAAATTATGTCCCTCTTTTCCTATCGTTCCAAAAGTAAACTTCCCTAAATCTAATACTGGGTCCGTGGTCATTAGAGTAGCCGTAGCCCCATCACCAAACAACAACGAAGTATTCTTATCCTCTTGATTAATTATTTTAGAGTACGGATCACTAGTGATTAAAACCCCTTGAGTAAAGCCGTTACTCTCCATAAACCCCTTTATTATAGAAATCCCATAAACAAAACCAGAACACCCTAGAGAAATATCAAAAGCTGCACAACTCTCTGGAAGCGCTAATTTTTTATGAACTACCGAAGATGTGTGTGGTATATTAGAATCAGGGTTTTGAGTGACCACAATTAAAACTTCAATCTTCGACTTATCAATAGCAATTTTTGATTCTAAATTTTCAAATGCTTTCACTCCCAAGTCCGAAGTCTCCTCTTCTTTAGACTTCAAAGCAACCTCAACTATTCCAATTTTATTTTCAATAAAATCAGCGTTAGTATCAAATTTCTCTAAACGGTCGTAATTTGAAATTCTTTGTTCAGGTAAATACGTTCCTATTTCTTTAATCCCTACCATACTATTTAAACTATTGAAAAATAAATAAAACCTCTCTTTTCATCATTCATAAATATAGAGTTTTGGGTGTATTTTTTTCCGAAAATTTTACGGTTTTTAACACATAGATTATGATATGACTCCATTTTACTAAATAATTCTAACTGAATACGAACAGATACCCATTTGCCCTTTATTTCGGGGAATACATTTTCATGCATATACTTATTCATTGCCGTACAAACATCTAAAAATGGAATCTCTAAAGATCTATTTAATTGAATAGACTTATTCTCCAGGTCAATACTGCTTTTATCGGTAATAAACTTCTCATCATACAGCACGGAACCTTGCACGAGACTAGCGTTCTCTACAACAAGTCCAAAAAACAATTCATTCTGTACTTCAAAATTAAACTTCGCACAATATCCTTCAATTTCAACAGGAGTATTAAACACCTTTAATGTGAGTCCTTTATTAGTCATTTTATGCACCGAAAAATCCACATTCTCCATCTTCTCTACTTTTAAATTCGTGAAAATAGCCTGAGCAGAAAGCGAATAAATATCTGCCGCATAAATATAATCACGACTTCCCCTAAAGAACAGGGCCAGTTCCACCTCAAATACTGGATTTCTCATGTTTTTTTCTTTCTAACAAAAATAAATAATTATCATCGACAACCTTTTTAAATAAAGTACTTATAACTCTTTATTATCCAACATTTCAAACGAAACCGGATGCCCCAATTTGTAACTGTTATTAAATTTCATTCCTTTAATTTCCATCCAAAATTTGGGGGCTAAGCCTTTATTGGGCCGAATAGTTTTAGTGTTTTTTTCAGTAACGGTTTCACCAGCAGCAACGTCTTTAATTAAATACAACGAACGCGCTCTACCTCGACTTTCAATTTTATTGGGACTCATAGAATAATCTACACTTCCAATCATTTTTTCCGCTTTCCTAACTGCGGTTACCATTTCAGTGAACTCCACCTCATCTAATGAAAAGCTTGCATCAGGACCACCAATTGATTTGTCTAAGATAAAGTGTTTCTCAATAACTTTTGCTCCTTGAGCCACCGATAAAACGGGAGCAACAATCCCTAAGGTATGGTCTGACAAACCAGGGATAACTTGAAACTTCTCTCTAAGGTCGGAAATCATACATAAATTAGCATCTTCTGGTTTTGTAGGGTAGGAGGAGGTACATTTTAAAACGGTAATGTCATTATTCCCTACATCCCGACATGTTTTAACCGCCAATTCAATATCATCCAAACTAGCAATTCCTGTAGACATGATTACCGGACGACCTTTTTCTGCGACATACTGGATTAAGGGAATATCAGTAATTTCAAACGAAGCAATTTTATAGGCAGGTGGATCAAAAGTTTCCAAGAAATCTACCGCGTTTTTATCAAAAGGAGAAGATAAACAATCTAATCCTAAATTTTTAGCATGTGTAAAAATGGGTTGATGCCATTCATAAGGCAAAGCTGCTTCTTCATAAAGTTCATAGAGGTACCTTCCGGCCCAAGGACCATTGGGATTTGCCATGAAATCTGGTGAATCCACTTTTAAGGTCATTGAGTCTGCCGTATATGTCTGAAGCTTGATAGCATCAGCTCCTGTTCTTTTTGCCGCTTCAACAGATCGTAGGGCAACTTCCAAACTATTCCCGTGGTTGGCTGATAATTCAGCAATAATGTATACCCTTTTATTTTTTCTAGCCTCTAAAAAATTCATCTCTCCGTCCCTTTTTAATTCCAAATTGCAGCCATTTCATTCGCCACTAATTTTGTTCCATTAATATTAACCATTTGTTTTAATTCCATGGTTTTTAGAGTCGAGTATTTTTTTTCTAGTAAGACATCATTCCATTTTTTAGACCATACCTCAAGCCAGTTATAATCTGCAAAATCACCCATACGGAAAGCATACCCTTTTGCCCCTACAAACTCACATACTGGTCGTTCCCTATCCGATCCCGAAAAAACAAAAGAAGGAATATTTAAATAGGTTAGCTCCCAAAAAGTCAATCCCATTGAACTAAATCCTAAATTACATTTACCCATCAACGAATACATATCTGTTACATTTTGGTGCAATTCAATTTTGTTCCCAGGTATAGAACTAACTTGTTTTTTAAGCGCTTCACTATGTAAGTAAAGGTTTCCTACCACTACAATCACCTTATTAAAGGCCTCCAAACTATACGTAATTAATTCAACTGCTTTGGCGGTCAAATTATTGGGATCTGCATTTCCAAAATTAACGAATAAATTAACCTGCTGACCTAAGTCAATTTGTTTTTGAGGCACCATTTCTTGCGCCTTTTGAGACCAAATAAAATATTTAGGACCAAGTAATTTTTTGGTATACCCCTCGGTCGTATACTCCTGAGATAAAGCCAAAATGTTTTGATTCAAAAGTATATGTGCATAGTAATGATATTGATTATATAATGTGGCATACATTAGTTTAATACCAGACATCACCACTGCTTTTTGAAAACCTGCATTATAGAATTCCCTAATATCAGAATCAATATATAGGAGCCCCTTTTTTTCAGGGCTGGCTAATCGGGTAATAACATCTATAATAATTTGGGGTGAATTCAATAAATCAGATGCGTTTTCTAGATTAATTAGTTTAGCATATTTCTCAATTTCTAGATTAGCTAAAACATCGTTATCAAAACTTAGGTAAGTCGATTTAACCCCCATGATTTTCAGATACTTAACCAACGTCAAGCTTCTAAACACATGCCCCATGCCGATTTTAGCACTTCCATTCGCTAAAATAAAAACTTCCATCATATTCAAATCCTAATTGATTTTAATTCAACCGCTAAAAAACAACTCTACAAAACTAACATTAGTCGTATTGGATAGATGAATACTTTTCTATGCATCTAACGAAAGTTGAGGTGATAACAACTCTTACGAAATAGCCAATACCCATATGTGAGAAGCGTCTATTTAATCAACGTATATTTTAACTCTGCCAATTTCCAGTCTGTTTCCGTATCAATATCTTGCGACTCTAATTCTGAAATAATGATTGCTGAAGAATTCATTTTAAAAACGCCCCCTTTATTCAAATAAGCCTGTGTATCATAAAAATAAAACTGACCACAATCATGAAAACTTTTTTCTAAGTCTTGCGATCTAGACTTTAGGTGTTCCGGCCATTTCATTTCCAAAACATCATCCTTAAAAACCAAACTACGTTGAATAGGGTAAGAATACTCCTGCACGGTAAAAACCGCTTCGCAACCCGTTTGAATCAGTTGATTGAAGGCACTTTTAAGTTTCTCAGAATTCACAAAAGGAGAGGTGGCATATAAACAACACGTATGGGTAAAGGTCATTCCCAAATTCGCAAACTCATCCGTAACTTCGCGAATAACATCATAGGTTGTAGACATACTACCAGAGTTATCGCTGTTCCTTAGAAATGGGACACTAGCCCCGTATTTTTTGGCTATCTCCGCTATTTCTACATCATCCGTAGAAACCATTACCTCATCAAACAATTGAGAACTCAATGCCGCTTCAATAGCATAGGCAATAATTGGCTTTCCTAAAAAATCACGAATATTCTTTCTCGGAATTCTTTGACTCCCACCTCTGGCAGGTATGATACAAATCTTATTCAATACCATTCTCTTTTTTCAATATAGTAAAATAAACACTTCCTAAAAGAAGGAGAATCAAAACTATTGATCCAGCTAATGCAATATTTTCACCCACATAAAATGAACTCGGAGCAAACACAAATTCAATATCATGCTCACCGGCAGGAACCTCAATAGTTCGTAATAAATAATTAGCCCTCCCAATTGGCACTTCATTGCCATCAATAACTGCAGTCCATCCTACCGGATAATATATCTCAGAAAGTACCGCAACTTGATTACTTGAGGAGTTCGATTTATAGACTAATCGATCTAAATCGTAATCCACTAATGTAATAGTGCCCTCTCCATTCCCTGATTTATTTACAAATGACTTCTGGTCATTTCGTATAATGGCGGTTTTGGCTAAGTCAACTTGCCCTAACGCAGCCATTTCTTCATCGGCCGTTTCTACCCATTTAATATCATTTACAAACCAAGCACCACCCTGCGCATTCGGATTAAGAATGGCCGGAGAGTTCGCATCGTAAATAACATATTTGGTATTCAACATATTTAAAACGGGCATTTGATTAAATGCCGGTAATATGTCACTGATAGATTGAGCGCCTCTGAGACCGCCACTAAATATTTGAATTTCTCCAGAAATATATCGTTCGATAACTTCTTGGTATTTTCTCATTTTGGCACCGTTATACCCTCCAATAGAATGATGAAAGTAAGAAGTGCCCGTTTCGTTAAAGGTACTCACACTGATGTTTAAAACTCTTTTATCAGGCGATGCATCCGCACTTACTGATTGATCCGCTTTAGAAATTTTAAACGGCTCATCTACATCTCTTTTTCTTTCAAACCCTTTTTTCACATCCATATAGCGAGTATTTACTCCCCACATATCCACTAAGACTAAGGTTGCTATTATATACAATGTAGTAGCTGATTGCATTTTACCTTTCGCAAAAGCCAACAGCATACTTGCAGCAACAGTAATGAACCCAAAAGTTCGAATAGCATCTGCCTTAAACAAAGCCACACGAGCAGCTTCAATATTCATTAGCAACTCGTCTATTTGAGTAGGTTGCCAGCCGTTACTTTTTAAAGAAGCCAAATAATTATCATATTCTCCAATCTTAAAGAACTCAAAAAAAGTGGTTGGCATGATATAAAACAAAAGAGAAATACCCCCTGTTAATCCAAAAGCAATGAAAATAGATTTTTCATTGTTTATTTTCAATTTCTGACCGAAAATCTGCATGGGCTCATTAAAAAAACCGGGAGTATCATATAGTTTTTTCAACGCCATGACCGCTAGTAACGGTATGGCGAATAAAGCAACAATCTCTATAGATACTACCGCTCTAAATTTGTTATACATCGGGAAGTAATCGATAAAGAAGTTAGTTAACCCAGGAAAGTTCTTTCCCCAAGACAACATAGTCGTAAATACTGTTGCAAACACTAAAGCCCACTTCAACATTCCATCCACTACAAAAAGAGCGAGGACAAAAAGAAACATAATTATGGCTCCTGCATACATTGGACCACCTATAAATGGCTGATCACCCCAATAGGCACTTACTCCTTCCATTGGTTTTTGAAACTGCCGATCTACCGCATCTAAAGCGGTTTTGTGTGCTGATATCGCACTAGAACCGGGACCTTTTGCGTGGGGAATTAATAAACTCCAAGTTTCGGCAATTCCTCCACTCCAATTCGTAATGTAAGAACGATCTAAACCATCTGTTTTGTCAGAGTCAGCTTTAACAGACAATTCTGTTTTACCTCGAGTACTTTGTTTCGCATATTCTTGAGTAGTTAATAGTTGACCCATAGATGGCAATACGCCAATAATAACTGAAGTACCAAATAATACCGCCCACGTTAAATATCCTTTAAACTGTCCTTTCTTTAAGTCCGATATAAATTCCAAAAAGAAATAGGCAACAATAAAAAACACAAAGAAATAATAAGTCATTTGAGGGTGATTAGAAATCATCTCAAACGACATAAACAGTGCGGTAACAGCAACTCCTACAACGTATTTCTTATCTCGAATTAAAATTGCTCCGGCTAAAATACCCGGTAAATAACCTAAAGCCATGACCTTCGCAAAATGTCCTGCAGCTAAAATCACAAAGTTGTAGGATGTAAATGCATACCCAATGGAACCTATAATTCCAATGGGGATTTTCATTTTTAATACTTGAGTTAAAAGAAAGAACGAAATCAAGCTCCAAAAAACATATAATGCTGGGCGCTCTAAACCAAGGGTCGTGATTGGTCTAATGTATTTAGCCACGAGATTACTTTGATATCGCATTCCAACAAAATAGGCCGGCATTCCACCAAACATAGAATTAGACCAAAGCTTAACTTCTCCGGTATCTTCAAATGTGTCATTGATTTCTTTAGCTCCTCCTTTCCATTGTTTGGCATCATGAGTCGCTAATCTTTGTCCTTGCAACTGCGGATAGAAGTAGGCCAAACTAATGACAATGAAAAACAGAATAACACCGATATACGGTAAAGCTTTTTTAAAATTGAAATCCTTCATTCGAAACACATTTTATTTGCTGCAAAATACAAATTAGAAGTAAATGAAGAATAAATTAAAAAGATAAAATACTAGACCATTCCAACTAGAAACCACAGGCTAATCAGCTATTCTTCCGCATTGAAATAAATCTAAAATTAAAAACAGGAAGAATAGCGCTTATAATTAGTTTCGCGAAAAACAGCTATCCTAGCAACAACTATTCTACATCATTAACTAGGTATTAAAAAGTGCCCTTAACCTAGCTTTTTCGAATATCTTCAAACTCGAGAGACCAGTAAAAACTGATTTGAATATCTCAGTCAATTAAAAAACAAGCAACTGTCCAGACTCACAGAACTACCTAACCACTATTTTTTCTATTCGGTACATTTCATCAGAACCTAACTTCACCAAATAAACTCCGGGCTTAAATCTAGAAACATCCACTTGCGTTATCTCATCCAGCGTTTCTATTCTGGTAATAAGCTTACCTGCGATATCAGTAATGGTGATAAATAACATGGTGTTTCCATTATTTTTTATAGTCAACAAGGTTTCCACCGGGTTTGGATAAATGCTAACACTCATCATTACTAACTCAGAAAGCCCAACGTTAGTGATTGCTATACACGCAGAAGTTTCTAAACAGCTGCCATTTGTTATTTCAACCGCATATTGACCATTCATACTTGGTACAAAAATAGAGTCTTGCTCCCCTGATATTGGTGCACTTCCATTATTGCAATCTAACCATTGATAAGAATAGGACAGATTTGAAGTCGCTTGTAATCCACCGCCAATATTGACAATAGACGTATCTGTATGGGTTACGTTTAGGTTAATTATAATGTTACTATCACACCCTACCTGATTGGCAATTGTCACCTGATATTGACCCGAGACAGTATATAAAGTGCCATCTGGCGCGGTATAATTACCACAGGAATTCTCTATTAAGGTACTGGTACTCGCATTCAAAATAGCTAAATCTAACACTAAAACCGAATCACAGCCGTTCCCATTAACTAGCGTATCTGAATACATTCCCGAAACAGTATAAGTCAAACCTGTTTGCATCCATGTATAATCTCCACAATTAGAAATAATTAATAGCGTATCTGTTGGTTGCTTTATTTCTAAATCCAAAACAACTATCGAGTCACATCCATTTAAGTTGGTTAGCACTTCTGTATAGGTGCCACTAGCAGAATAATTCATTCCATTTACATTCCACAAATAAGAGCTACAGGATTGAATAATTAAGTCCGTGGTATCTAACGTAACAATGGTTAGTTCTAATACCTCTATAGAGTCGCATCCAAAAACGTTGGTATAGATTATAGAATCAGTGATACTTGAGTAGTAGGTAACCGCATTAACTGGCCAAAAATAACTCGAGCAATTAGACACTATACTTTCACTTCGATTACCGGAGTTAATCGTCAAGTTCAAAGAAATCGTAGAGTCACAACCCGAATTAGATTGACCCAAATAGGTATACGTTCCAGAACTTATATAAGTCTGACCATTGGCCAGCCATAAAAACGAATCGCAAGCAGATACAGTTACCACAGATTGAATACTTTGGTTAATAGTGAGGTTAATATTCAAAATGCTATCACATCCATGCATATTGATTAATGTATCCTGATAAAGACCCGAAGTAAACCACGTATAATAAGTACTCGGAGAAACTACGGAATCACAAGCCGTTAAATTAAAGGTAACTATATCACCCGCGTTTATTGTTAAATCTAATTGAACCAATGAATCACATCCATATTGATTGGAAAACATACTCGAGTAGATGCCACTTTGAGTATATAGAGTGCTTGTAACAGGCCATTGGTAACTCTCACAACTAGTTTGATATAGTACAGAAGTGTCATTCGAGTTTATGGTTAAATCTAAAACATGTATTGAATCACATCCATATACATTGCTCAATGTATCCCTATATACGCCAGTTATCCCATACGTATCTCCGGTAGATGACCATACGTAATTAACGCAAGAACTAACTACGTAAACGATCTGATTTGAATTATGGATAATTAAATTCACCGTAATAACGCTATCACACCCAATAGAATTCAAAACGGTGTCTATATACGTTCCTGAATTGCTCCAGGTAATCATTCCACTTGGCGAAATCATAGAGTCACATGCTACTAAATTTAAAGTTGAGCTACCGGTGTTGTGAATAGTTAAATCTAAAATAGCTAATGAATCACATCCATTTACACCGCTATACATTAGCGAATCCTTGGTACTTGAAGTGTATACCAAACCAGTTGCTGACCAACTAAAACTATCACAAG
This sequence comes from Salibacteraceae bacterium, assembly GCA_047610145.1. Lineage (GTDB taxonomy): Bacteria > Bacteroidota > Bacteroidia > Flavobacteriales_G > Salibacteraceae > CAJXZP01. The sequence goes on from JBLFZF010000028.1 coordinate 15,286, forward strand.
CATATTCTATTTGGGTAGAAACAACACTCGTATTAATTGTCAAGTTTAACGTAATTGACGAATCACAGCCCATTGCCGTTTGCGCCAGATATAGGAAGGTTCCACTCGTTAAATAGGTTTGATTATTTAATGCCCAAGTGTATGAATTACAACTTACTACATTTTCCACTATTTGATAACTAGAACCAATGGTTAGATTAAAGGTAATCACACTATCGCAACCCGCATTATTGGGAATCGTATCCAAATAAGTTCCTGAACTAGTCCAAATATACCTGCCACTAGGACTTGCAAAAGAATGACACACAGCACCAGAAAAACTGGCCGTGGTACTTTGGGTTACTGTTAATGAAATATTATACAGCGTATCACAATCGTTAGCATAACTTATCAAGTCTAGATAGGTCCCCGAAACGGTCCACGTATTATTTCCGCTAGGAGAAGTGTAGCTATCGCAAACGGTTTCACTAATCGCCACAATTTCGTAAGGTAGAATAGTCACCGAAATACGTAATATACTATCGCATCCTGTATTGGTTTGTAAGGTATCCGAATACACTCCTGATGAATACCACGTGATATTTCCACTAGGCGAAGTGTAACTGTAACAATTGCTACCCACTAAATTGGTTATCGGAACTGGACTAACTGTTAAGTTAATTTCAAGTATACTATCACACCCTAGATTATTACTTAAAGTATCGTAATACACCCCTGTTGAACTCCATGTATAGCTTCCACTTGGAGAAGTATACGAACCGCAGGATAGTTCACTCAATGGGGTAAACGAACTATTCAAAATGGTTAAATCAATGGTGTAAATTGAATCTCCTCCGCACGTATTAGGTATCGTATCACTATATGAACCAGAAGCATTCCATACGAAATTCCCACTGGAAGAAATCATAGAGTCACATGCGGTATAAACAATGGATTCATATGTATTCCGAAATGTTTGTAGAGAATCAATTTCGGTAAGAGTCAAGTCTCTATTATATAGCCTAACCTCATCCAAAGTTCCATGAAAATAATTCGGATTACCCACCAAACTTCCTTTATAATAATAACCAATATTAAGATCATACGTGGTTGTTAAATCGGGTATGGCAGCAGTCATCATGTTGCTCGATTTTAAAACTCCATCCACCCAAATCTCTAATTTATTAGTAGATACAACTCCTAACAAATGATGCCAATTTCCATCAGACACTAGAAATGTTTGACTTGAATCCCATGTATGATAACCAATTCCTGCCCCTGTTCCTGAGGTATTTCTGGCGCCTACATATGGGATCCCGTTCTTTACAGCCAATAGATACCCTTTATTGACCGACCAATTATATTTATCAACGATGAACCTATGCCCCGTATTGGTGGTTGTTTTAACCCAGGCGCTAATGTTTACGGTGTTTGTAATACCTCGATTATTAGTCCCGCATACAATTTTAGAACTCGTCCCATTAAAATCATAGGCCGTATTTGAATCACATATCATCCCGTAATCATTTATTACGTTACTTCCTGTACCATGCAAATTAGTACTACTTGAATCTCCGGCATTACCATCGAACTTAAAATGAGCCACTAGCCCCGAATCAAGATTAGGTGAGGGCAAACTAATATTAATGGTATCGGTTACAGAAATACAGCTATTGCTTAATGACACATGAAACTGTCCTGAAGAACTAGTAGAATAGGAAGCGTTTGTGCTTCCATCTTGCCAAAGATAAGATGCTGAAGGTGTGGACACGTCAAAACTAAGAGTCGCGGGAGGATACATTATAGTATCCTTACCCAATATATAGCTTGTGATACTATCCAAATAAAATGGTGTGATGTACGAGCTTGATCCCCGAGTTGTTGCATTTCCTGCATTCCCAATGGCAGTGGCGTTATTCGGAACCGTTTGATTAGGACCTACCGTATAATTGTCAAGATTATAATACCCCATCAATCCAGTTTCACTTCCTAGCAACGGCCCATTAAATCTGGACGCTATTAAGGCACTTGAAACAGACTGATTCCAAACTCTAAGCTCATCCATCTGACCAGAAAAATAAAGTCCATAACTACCACTATTACTGCGGTAAGTTCCCACTCTTAATGGTTGCGAACTTGGTCGCAAATTACCATAACTCCCAACTTCTAGAGTCGCTAAAACTTCGATGCCATTTACAAATAACTTCACCGAATTCACCGCGTGAACTATAGCTATATGTTGCCAAACATCTGATTGAATAACAACATTGGTTGACTTATATCTATTCACCCCATTGAAAGCACCACAATTACCGGTATACCACACCCATTTTAATTTACCATCTTCGACCGACAAAAAATAAGAGTTTTGTTGTCCACTACACCAAATTTTTGAAAAAACAACATTTTGGCCTGTTACGCCACAGGGCTTAATCCAAGCTTCTAAAGTCAGGTTAGTTGAGGAATGTAAATTGGCGTGATTAGGGATTTCGATAAAGTTACTTACCCCATCAAGAAAAATTGAATTCTCATAAGGCAACGAATTGTTTACCACATTAACAGTTACACAATTTGATGTATCTAAACAACCACCGTTATTAATAGCAACAGCATAAACCCCGCTATTGGAAGGGATAAACACCGAATCTTGCGCCCCTGCAATTGGCGCATTTCCATTAGTACAATCTAGCCATTGATATAAGTAGTTGTTATGAGCTGCGGCATGTAACGTACTTGCAATTTGTGTTATGGCTGTATCCGTATTAGCTATTTGAACAGCAATTAGAGCAATAGAATCTGCTACTGTGGATCCATACTTTATCTCTGTGTAAGTTCCCGAAGATGTCCAAGTATGACTACCACTAGGTGTGGTATAAGAATCACAAGCGGTAACATTTGAGCTAGTTATATTATTCCTTTGATTGCTTAAGTAAGCTATTTCAGTGGGCCGAAGTTCTCGAGAGTAGATTCGAGTCTCATCTAAAGTTCCATTAAAGAACTGATTATTTGTACCATTACTATGGTAACACCCAATACTTGTCGGATAATTATTAGTTAAATCAGGGGAGGTAGTTGTTGAAACTGTAGCGCTAGCTAATACACCATCGACCCATATTTCCCAGGTATTTCCTGCAACTACTCCTAGCACATGATGCCAATTTCCGTCAGAAATAAATGTAGTTGTATTTGTTGTTTTAATATAAGTATTAGATGAATTTCTTCCTTCAATATTTGGATACCCATATTTAAAATTTAAATGATATCCTTTATTTACATTCCAGTCATACTTAGATACTAAACATTGATTATTAATAGAGTTTACCGAAGTTTTTACCCATACACTTATTGAAATTGTATTAGTAACCCCTCTGTTACTTGTATTGGCATTTAAATAAGAGGACGATCCATTAAATAGGCTTCCCGTATTATTTAACCCATGAATTCCTTGGGCATCCGTAACCGAATTTGCGGTTGCATTTAGAGCGCTTATACTCGAATCTGCATAATTAGAATCTAATTTAAAGAAGCCAACAAGACCCGAATCTAATTTAACTTGAGAATACGTTACTTTTAAGCCAACGAGCAAAAAAAAAATAATGATAGATATTTGTGAAAAGTAATTAGGTCTCATAAGAATTAAAAAAGCACGAAATTAAAAATCAAAAGTAGTTAATTCCAGCTAATTAACCTATTCCACTTCCTCAAAATCCACATAATCTCCTACATCGTCAAAAGACTTTGCAGGAGATTTTTGTGACTTTGTCTTTTTTATAGAAACCTTTCCGTCATCGGAAACATCCTCTTGCTGCGGGTTTTTAAAACCGGATGTATCAAAACCTTGGTTGCGCATATTTTCTTGCGCCTTTTTACCTAGGTAGCCCATAAATGTTCTTAACACCCATGGAAACACATATCGCGCAAACAATTTAAACCCCCAATAAATGGCGAAAATGATAAAAAGTGTACGTGCTAATCCTATCAACTCAGCGTGCTCTTCCAATTCCTATCTACTTAAATAAAGGTTTCTTTCCGAATAAATCTTTTTAAAGAACGGGTCTCTCAAGTGATTTATAAATTGAATTGCTTCCCCCGTAGATTTCATCTCTGGGCCTAATTCCTTATTTACATTCGGGAATTTGTCAAAAGAAAATACCGGTATTTTAATCGCATATCCTTCCATTTGAGGATTGTAGGGTAAATCTTTTACCTTCACCTCATCCAACATTACTTTGGTCGCCCAATTTACATATGGCTGCTTGTAGGCTTTAGCTATAAAAGGAACCGTTCTTGAAGCTCTTGGATTGGCCTCTATTACATACACCGTATCCTCTTTAATGGCAAACTGAATATTCAATAAACCTTTTGTTTTCAGAGCGACTCCAATTTTATGAGAGTAATCTTTAATTCGTTGAACTAGTTCTTCACTTAAATCAAATACCGGTAAAACTGCGTATGAATCACCCGAGTGAATACCTGCAGGTTCAATGTGCTCCATTACCCCAATAACCAAATTATCTACGGTATCACAAATGGAATCAGACTCTGCTTCAATGGCATTCTCTAAAAAATGATCCAGTAAAATTCTGTTTCCTGGTAAATCTTTTAAAATGTTAACTACATGATGCTCTAACTCTTGTTCATTAATCACAATCTTCATGGACTGTCCACCTAAAACGTAACTCGGTCTCACCAACAAGGGAAAACCTAAGTTTTTGGATAAGGCAATGGCTTCTTCTGCGTTATCCACAGCTCCATACTTTGGATAAGGGATGTCCAAATCTTTCAATAAATCTGAAAAGCGCTCTCTGTCTTCCGCCATATCTAAAGCTTCTGCAGAGGTCCCTAAAATCTTAATACCATAACGCGTTAATTTCTCCGCCAATTTCAAAGCCGTTTGGCCCCCTAACTGAACTATAACGCCCTCTGGTTTCTCGTGTTGTATAATTTCGTAAATATGCTCCCAAAATACCGGTTCAAAATACAACTTGTCGGCTGTATTAAAATCTGTACTGACTGTTTCAGGGTTGCAATTAATCATGATTGCCTCATAACCTGCCTCTTGCGCAGCATATACCCCGTGCACACATGAATAATCAAATTCAATACCTTGACCAATACGGTTAGGACCTGAACCTAGAATAATCACCTTCTTTTTATCGGAAACAACCGATTCGTTTTCTTGATCGTAAGTCGAATAAAAATAAGGCGTTTCTGCTGGAAATTCAGCGGCACAGGTATCTACCATTTTAAACACCCGGTTAATACCCATTTCTTTACGCTTATCGTACACCTCACTTTCTAAACAACGAAGCACATGTGCAATTTGTCGATCTGCATACCCACGCTCCTTCGCATCCTTCATTAAAGAAGCTGGAAAGTTACCTAAATGGTACTTTTCCATTTCATACTCAATAGAAATTAACTCTTCTATCTGGTGCAAAAACCAAGGGTCAATTTTTGTAATTTCATGAATAGTCGCAAATGGTATACCCAATTTAATCGCATCATACAAATGGAATAATCTATCCCATGATGGTTTTTTCAAACTCGCTAAAATAGTATCCTGATCACGTACTTCTTTACCATCAGCTCCTAAACCATTCCGGTTTATTTCTAACGATTGACACGCTTTTTGTAAGGCTTCTTGGAAGTTTCTTCCAATTCCCATTACCTCACCAACAGACTTCATCTGCAGGCCTAATTCTCTATCCGCCCCTTTAAACTTGTTAAAGTTCCAACGCGGTATTTTAACAATTACATAATCCAAAGTTGGCTCAAATAAAGCCGAAGTTGTTTTTGTAATTTGATTATCTAATTCATCTAAATGGTACCCAATAGCGAGTTTAGATGCTATCTTAGCAATAGGATAACCCGTTGCCTTCGATGCTAATGCAGATGATCTAGATACACGTGGATTTATTTCAATCGCAATGATATCCTCATTTTCATCAGGCGAAACGGCAAACTGAACATTACATCCCCCTGCAAATGTACCGATTGAACGCATCATCAAAATAGACATGTCACGCATCTTTTGAAACGTAGTATCCGACAAGGTTAATGCAGGCGCCACCGTAATTGAATCTCCAGTATGGATACCCATTGGGTCCATGTTTTCGATGGAACAAATAATAACTACGTTGTCATTATCATCTCTCAATAGCTCTAACTCATACTCTTTCCAACCCAGAACCGCTTTATCAATTAACACCTCATGAATAGGAGATGCATGTAGCCCTCTATTCAATTTTTCATCAAACTCTTCGCGGGTATGCACAAAACTTGCTCCCGAGCCTCCTAAGGTGTAAGACGGCCTAATCACCAATGGAAATCCTAACTCTTGCGCAATTTCTTTTCCTTGTAAAAATGACTTTGCCGTTGCCGATGGTGCAGACCCAACACCAATCTCATCCATCAGGTTTCTAAAAGCTTCCCGATTTTCTGTAATCTCGATAGCAGCAATATCTACCCCAATCATTTTCACATCGTAATCTTTCCAAATATCCAACTCATCACATTCAATACATAAATTTAATGCCGTTTGACCACCCATGGTAGGAAGAACCGCATCAATTTGACGTTCTGAAAGGATTTTACGAATAGAATCTGAAGTCAGTGGTAATAAATAAACGTGATCCGCTGTAGTAGGATCCGTCATAATCGTTGCGGGGTTAGAGTTGATAAGAGTTACTTCTATACCCTCCTCCCTTAAAGACTTTGCTGCTTGTGAACCTGCATAATCAAACTCACAGGCTTGACCAATCACAATAGGTCCGCTTCCAATAATTAATACCGATTTTATACTCTTATCTTTTGGCATAGCTAACGTATATTTTTGGAATGCAAAATTACGTTATAGGGCTTCCTAATCCAACCCCATTTTATCTTTTTATCTACACAAATTCTTTATCTTTTTAACGTGATTTCAACAATTCTCGCAAGGGCGTTTAAACGGGCTTTCCCTTTGTAGTTTTCAATCCATAATTAAGAGCACCTAAAATCAAAATGAGCTTACCCAGTTCGCTATTTTAATTCAAGGTTTTCTACAATTACGGAATCAAAAGCTACCAGTACTATCCCTAACGCAATAAAACGATGTATCTCCATTTATTCAAAATAGCTACTTTCGCTATTATGAGCAATAGCCAATTTATCTCGCATAACAATTTAAAGTTAGAGTATTTAACCTACGGCTCTGGCTCCATTCCTTTATTGGCCTTTCATGGTTTTGGAAGACACGCGGAAGACTATCAGGTATTTGAGCAATTATTTGGAGATAAATACACTATTTATAGTTTTAACTTATTCCATCATGGTAATAGTAAATACCCTTCAGAACGAGTAGAAGCCAACACATTCACCAAAACAGAGTTTAAAGAAATATTCAATCAATTTTTCAACCAGTTCTCCAATACCAAGTTCGGAGTAATGGGATATAGCCTAGGCGGTAAGATTGCGTTGATGTTTACCGAAATATTCCCGGAAAAGATAGAATCACTTTGGTTGTTCGCTCCAGATGGAGTCAAACTAAATTTCTGGTACATCGTAGCTAGCAAAACAGCTTTGGGCCGTGGAGTTTATAAATACTTTTTGGAAAACCCAAGCATATTCTTTAGCATGGTAAATGGTCTTCACCGCACCAAACTAATAAACGACAAGCTCAAAAAATTCGCCATCAATAACATGGACGAAAAAGAGAAACGTGAATTAGTTTACACCGTTTGGCTAACCTTTAAAAATACGAACCCTAAAATGAATGTGTGCATATCTAACATCCTTGCACACAAAATTCCGGTAAATCAGTTCTTTGGCAAAAACGACAAAGTAATTAAACCACAATTGGGAGATCGCTTTAGTAAAAAAATAAACCAACCCGAAAACTATCATGTACTGCAAGCCGGGCACAACCTTTTAACTACAAGGACTTGCAAATATATTGAGAGCCTGAGAATTTTATAAATCCTAGGAGATTTCACAAAAAAAAGACCGACCTCAAATGAGAACGGCCTTCAATACTCTATGCGTTCATTTTTTTTCAATAATACCATATCCCATCAATACTTGTATAGGAATGTCTCCAACTCCATCCATATACATTTTCTTCAATCGTCTTTTATTAAATTCAAATGAACTTAGATTGAAACTAATATAATTCTCCGAAAACAAATAATAAATGTTAATATCAGGCTCGTTAATTTCCAGTAACGGCTTCAAATAATAGGAAGTTGGATGTGGCCAGTTAGAGCTGAAAGATCCCAGCAGCATAACAATATTTATCCTACTACTATCAAAATCAACTAAATCGTTGCTAACACCTTTCATGTGTTTCCTATATCTACTAAATTCTTCTGTTTTTAATTTCGATGTAGATGCCTTTGGTAGAGCTCTAATCAACTCAGAATTAAAATCGGGGAAGTCCGCGTTACAAACCTTTTCATCTAATACTTCTGCTTTTTGATGAAGTATATATGCGTCAGGATGTGAGTACAATCGAACTGCTAAAAATGAATCAGGAATAATTACTCTATCTACAGGAACACCCATAAAAATCATGGAGTCAACAATTTCAGAAGTTTCATGCTTTGCAAATTCCTTATGAATATCAAGCTATGTATTAACCGCGGGTTCACACCCAATACCTAAAAGAAGGAGAAGAGTAAAAATTAAAAGTATGCTTATATTAAGTTTCATAAGGTTTCAGAACGATCCAAATAAAGGAAATTAAACGCACCAAAGGGAATTTACACGCACATAAAAAAATATACGCGCAAAAAAAGACCGAACTCAGATGAGAACGGTCTTCAATAATTTTGAAAAGACTAATTACCTAGCGCTTGTGTCTTGGCTCGTCAGATACAGAAATTCTTTTTCTTCCTTTAGCTCTTCTACGAGCTAAAACTCTACGACCATCTTTAGATGACATACGTTCGCGAAATCCGTGTTTATTCTTACGTTTTCTCTGTGAAGGTTGAAATGTTCTTTTCATAACTTATATTTTATAATTGTGTTCCTTCCAAAACACAATACTTGTTGTTCAAAATTTGGACTGCAAATGTACTGTAAAAACTTTTTCTGCAAGTCAAAAAATAAAATATATTTCTATTTTTTTTATCGCGTCAAAAGTACATAAATCAAATGGCTACTCTACTATCTTTTTATCGCTGATACCCAATGAATCATTACTTTTGCACATCTAAATATACCAACTGTGTTTGCACCAAGAAATAAGAAAAAAGAAGCCATCAAATTAAACAAAGGCGCCTGGAAAAAAGCTTTTCGCATTTTAACGTATTTCAAGCCGCATATGGTGAAGTTTGGAATTGGTATGATTATCCTTGTTTTAGGCAGTGGACTTACCATGCTCTTTCCTGCGCTAGTAGGCAAACTAATTGATGCAGTTAAAGGAGAGTCAATCGTGTTTCTAGGGCTCACATTTACAGGTATTAACTCATTAGCTTATGCCTTGTTTCTACTATTTACGATCCAAGCCATCTTTGCTTTTTTTAGAATTTACTTGTTTAGTGATGTCACCGAAAGAGTGTTAATGACACTTAGAAAAGACACCTACTCTCACTTACTCACTCTACCTATGAACTTTTTCACCAGCAAAAGGGTAGGAGAATTAAATAGTCGAATTTCTAATGATATTTCTCAAATTCAAGAAACCTTTACCATTGTTTTAGCCGAACTTATTAGACAAGCTATTACATTAACTATTGGTATTGCGGCACTCACTTACTATTCATTTAAACTTACCTTGATCATGTTGGGCTCCCTCCCGGTAGTCATTATTATAGCGATCATTATTGGAAAGAAGGTCAAGTCTTTTTCAAAAAACACCCAATCCTCCATTTCTGAATCTAATGTCATTGTGGAAGAAACACTCACCGCCATTCATAGTGTCAAAGCTTTTGCCAACGAGTACTTTGAGGTTTCTCGCTATGGTAAAAAAGTAGATGAAGTAAGAAAAATTGCGATGAAAGGAGTCTATGCTCGCGGACTTATGAGCAGCTTTATCATATTCGCCATTTTTGGTGCTTTCATTTTAGTTATTTGGCAAGCAGCCCATTTGATGCAAATGGGAGAAATGACGATGGGTGATTTAACTACCTTTCTTTTTTACACCATTTTTGTAGGCGCCTCCATTGGTGGTTCTGCTGATTTATATTCTAGACTTCAAAAAGGGGTAGGATCTACCGAAGACCTATTGGACATATTTAATGAAACCACCGAAAACATCAACCTTGCTGAAAGGCCGCAGGCCATAGAGAACTTTAAAGGCGAAGTGGCTTTTAATCAAGTAAACTTTCATTATCCTTCTCGAAAAGAGGTTCAAGTATTAAACAATATTTCATTTAATGTAAGTAAAGGAAATCGCTTGGCTCTTGTAGGGCAATCTGGGGCTGGAAAAAGCACCTTGGTTTCTTTATTGCTTCGGTTTTTTGATAGCCAATCTGGAACTATTACAATCGATAACAAACCTATTGAAGAATATGATATTTCTGCTCTCAGAAATCAAATGGCAGTGGTACCTCAAGAAGTCATTCTATTTGGAGGAACAATAAAAGAGAACATCGCCTACGGTAACCCAGAGGCTTCTCTCAACGAAATTGTTCTTGCGGCTAAAAAAGCGAACGCTAAAGATTTCATCGAGTCTTTTCCAGAAGGTTTTGACACGCTAGTAGGCGAAAGAGGTATTCAGTTGTCGGGCGGACAAAGACAACGAATAGCTATAGCTAGAGCCGTACTAAAAAACCCCACAATACTGATACTAGATGAGGCAACTTCTTCCTTGGATAGCGAATCTGAACGACTCGTTCAAGAAGCATTAGATGAGCTAATGAAAGGCAGAACCTCCATTGTTATTGCACATCGCTTATCTACAATTAGACAAGCAGATCAAATTTTGGTAATGAAGAATGGTTCTATTGTAGAACAAGGAACGCATCAGGATCTCATCGCAATAGAAAACGGTACGTATAAAAATTTGAACGAACTTCAAATAAGCGCTAACTAATCGTTTTTTAAAGTGAAAAACTGATTTACTGAAATTCCGAAAACAGCCGACATGCGCAAAGCTAGTTCTGTAGAAGGAGCATACTTCCCCTTTTCTATAGAATGAATAGTTTGCCGCGAGACTCCAATTCTATCCGCTAAATCTTGCTGCGTTAAATTCATTCGTGTTCGCTCTAGTTTTACCGTGTTTTGCATACTTATCGGTTGTGAAAATAATAATGAAACCGACCAATAAAAAGGAACAACGGGGTATACATATTGAAAATAAGTACATGGAAGAAATTGAAATCATAAAAACCAATAATTCCAATAAATAAGACCGCATAATTCAAGTAAATACTCCAAACTAGGGATTCTAACCTTATCTTTTGCACATACTCATCTTCCTCCTTGGTTTTAGAAAAAGCGACTATTATAGCCGACATTAAAACAAGCAACATCATCAGTTCGTTCGTGAAATTATCCTGCTTCTTAGTCAGCCATGGAACAGACCAATTCAAGGCTGCCCATTCAAAATCCGGATTAATTAAAACAATAATCCCCACCACAATAGAAGGAATCAAGAACACCCATCCCATAATCTTAAAAGAAGAAGGAAATAGAAAAACAGTTTTCATAGTTACTCGATTTAAACGAGCTCAAATGTAAACCTTAATTTACATTAAGTAAAGCTAGCTTAACATATTTAACATAAAATAAAAAAGGTACTTACCTATAAGTACGTTTGATTAATTTCACTTAATACGCATTCTCTTCTCCCCTAACCCCATTAACTATGGTCAAATAAATTATTTTTATATCCAAAAAGAAGTTCCAATTTTCTATATAGAATCGGTCTAAGGTAACTCGACCTTTAATTTCATGCGTTGATTTAGTTTCTCCTCTAAAGCCCATGGTTTGGGCTAAACCTGTAATACCAGGTTTTACAAAATGCCGGAGCATATATCTATCTACCACACTTGAAAACTCTCTAGTATGCTTCACCATATGTGGTCTAGGTCCAACAACAGACATATCTCCTAAAAACACATTGAAAAACTGAGGTAATTCATCCATACTTGTTTTTCTAAGAAACGCTCCTACTTTAGTAATTCTAGCATCTCCTTTAGTGGCTTGCTTAGAATTAGAGACCGCATTTACAGACATTGATCTAAACTTAAAACAATCAAAATTCTCATTATTAATACCCGATCTTTTTTGTTTAAACAAAACCGGTCCTTTTGATTCTCGTTTAATAATTATAGCCAATAAAGGCATTAACCAGGACAACAACCCTAAAATAACCAAAGAGGAAAACACAATGTCAAAAACCCGTTTAATGGACGAGTTAATGATGTCATCTAATGCAATTTCACGGTGCACTAAAACAGGCTGAAAGCCTACATAATCTAACTTTAGATTACTCGCAAAAAAACCAGAGAAATTTGGTACAATACGTATTTTAATTAAATTGTTGTCTGCGAAATCTACAATCTGGTTAAACTCTTTATTATCAAATGTACCGGCAGAAATAAACACTTCATTCACTTCTTCCGCAATGGAAATCTTTTTAAAATCTTCAAGTGAATAATCTGAATGTGACATAACCGACTTTAATCGATACCCCAAGTCGTTACCCTCTTTAAATGTTTTCGATAAATTTTTTGTATCAGGTGTCACTCCTAAAACAACCACATTTCTATAGTTTTTTCCTAACGAACGGTATTGCCTCATTACCTTAATAGCGAGTATCCTCAATACGCCCCCCCCTAAAAAAAACACAAAGTGAACCGATAAAAAGAATTTAATATCAAATTTACTGCCAAAAAAAGCTTGTTGTAGTAGAGTATTTGTTGCTAAGAAAATAAAAGTTAAACGACTCAGATCAAGAATAACTTTGGGGATTCTAGAAAATCTTCTTACGCGATATGTACCTAATAAATAAATAGAAAAAAACCAGGCAACCAATGAAATAATAATGTTTTTCGCTAGGATCTCATAGCCAAAAAAGGTTGTGAAAACGAACCAAATAAGCACCATCAGCATCACATCTGATAGAATTTGGAGCGGAAATAAAAATCTGGAGTACTTCATATGTGGATTATAGTTAAGTTTTTAAAGATAAAAGTTAAGCAAGTTTTGTGGTTTATGTAACTAATAAAAATGATACCTTTATGTTAGTTAACACATAAACGCAAACAAGACATAAAGGTTGGTATTAGAGAAAAATAAAATTATAATAATGCTAAAAAGGGACGAAAATGACTTAGTTAGGGGTTAAAGTCAATAAGTAATGGCTGTAACAAGTCTTTTGGCGCAATCGTTAACTCAGACTCTGCTATTCCCCAGTTAATTCCTAGTTGAGAATCATTAAACAACAAGCCACTTTCAGATTTTGGAGCATAGTCATTATCCACTTTATAGAAAAACTCTGCGGTTTCGCTTAACACCAAAAAACCATGAGCAAAGCCACGTGGAACAAATAGCTGCTTTTTGTTTTCCTCACTCAACTCGATGGATAAATGTTGTCCATACGTTTCTGAGTTTGGTCTTACATCTACGGCAACATCCAATACCGTACCTGATAAAACACGTACTAATTTAGCTTGCGCATTTTTACCTGTTTGAAGATGTAACCCGCGTAAAACACCGTAAGAAGAATACGACTGGTTATCTTGCACAAAGGTTACATCATAACCAATAGCTGCGGAAAGTTTTTGATGATTATAACTCTCCAAAAAATAGCCTCTATCATCTCCAAATACTTTTGGCTCAATAATAAAGCACCCTTTTAACTTCGTTTCAATAAACTTCATTTATCGCGCTAATATGTTCAATAGATATTCACCATAACCACTTTTAATTAGAGGTTTGGCTAGGTTTTTCAATTGTTCCGAATCAATGTACCCCATTAAATAAGCCACCTCTTCAATAGCCCCAATCTTTAACCCTTGACGGTCTTCAATTACACGAACAAACTCACCGGCTTGCATTAAAGATTGAAATGTGCCCGTATCTAACCAAGCCGTTCCCCTATCCAATACAGACACTTTTAATTTACCCCGCTTTAAATACTCTTGATTTACAGTCGTTATTTCTAGCTCACCTCTATCACTTGGCTGTATGGTTTTGGCTATTTCAATTACATCATTATCATAAAAGTATAAACCAGGAACTGCAAAGTTTGATTTCGGATGCTCCGGTTTTTCATCAATAGAAATAACTGATCCATCTTTATGAAAATCCACCACACCATATCGCTCAGGATCATTTACATAATAAGCATAAACAACACCTCCATCTGGATCACTATTACTTTGTAATATCTTACTCATTCCAGAACCGTAAAAAATATTATCACCCAAAACAAGTGCCACTTTGTCTTTACCAATAAACTCTTCGCCTATAATAAACGCTTGCGCCAAACCATCTGGCGAGGGCTGCACTGCATACTCAAACTTACATCCCAAAGAAGAGCCATCTCCTAGTAATTTCTCAAAAAATGGAAGATCATGAGGAGTAGATATAATTAAAATTTCGTTTATCCCAGCAAGCATTAAGGTACTCAAAGGATAATAAATCATTGGTTTATCATAAATAGGCATCATCTGCTTACTCATGGCTAATGTTAAAGGGTGTAATCGAGTTCCTGAGCCACCGGCTAATATGATTCCTTTCATTTTACTTATTTCAAACGGTTAGAACAGTAAAACACCAAAAAAGCACACTTGAAATTAGCACTTTTAAATTACTAATAGAAAATAATAATTTGTAACCCTGTCAATTAATTTAAAACAGGCAATTAGCAAATCTTTGGTATTTAAATTAAACACATCAAAGATAATAAATTCTCCTTCAGCTATCATTATTCTAAGGCAATTGGTTAAAAGGAAAAGATTGATTAATCGCAACATAGTATTAATAAAAACAATCTTCTTTTAACGACCTATTGTTTCGGCTAATTTTTGAGAGAAATTTGCCAATACTTTATCACTAGAAAACTGGTTAACAACAAAATTTCGTGCTTTTAAGCCAGCTTTATTTCCCAAATTGGCATCATTTTTATAGCGATATATTTCTGTAATTGCATCATCCACAGAGCTTCCATCCAAATAGACGCCTCCCTTTGATTTAGAAAAAACCGTAGCCACTTCCGATTTCAAGTTTCCAGTAACCAATGAAGGTATCCTACTACACATCATACCTAAAATTTTCGAAGGCATTACCGTATCAATCACCTCATTTTTTTGGAATAAAACATGAAGGTTAGCCCCACATAATAAGTCATTCAATTCCGCATATGGAACGGGGTCATAAATCAACACATTAGACAAAGAAGAAATACTATTCTGTAATTCGGTTTTCATTCCTCCGTCACCCACAACAATAAATTCGATCGTTGAGTCGTTTTCAATTTTCTTTACCAGTTCTATAAACAAATCCCAATCTTGCTTTGCTCCAATATTACCCGAATAAAGAACCTGAAATTTTTCATTATTAAAAAACGAATGCTCTTTGGCCGTATCCGGGTTAATGAAATTCTCATCTACCCAATTTGGAAAAAGGTATTGATGTC
>JBLFZF010000029.1:0-30304 GCA_047610145.1 Salibacteraceae bacterium
TGAGATCTGTAATAAATTTTACGTTTAGCTGAAGTCTTTACATAATCAGATTCTAACACCTCAAATCTCACCATTTGACTTCCTATTCTTTCTTCTAAATCAAACACCACAATATGCGGTTTTTGAGATCGTGTTTCAAATGAAAAACCAGTCTGATCAAAAAATGTTTGTGTTGTTACAAAAGATTGAAATTCCCCTAAGTCGTCTAACGATATTTTGGATTTTTCCGTTTCCATTGGATGAGCTTTATTTTTCCATTCAAAAAGGGAAGGACCCAATTCACCTAATTTTCTACCGCTAACCTGCCGTGTATTGTTAATTTCTAAATGATGCCATTTAAAGAATTGAGAGCTGGTATCATCGCCATTCAAGTTGTCGTGTTCAAACACTCTTTTTTCATTGACCGCTAAAACCCATAATTCGTCACGAGTTTTTGCAGATAATGGCATCAACATATCTGAGTGAAAAAAAAACTTAGTATCCACTCGAAAGTCAAAATCAACCGCACCTAACTGGAGAAGTAAATGACTGGATCTAGAAGAAATTATATGTTTGTTTTTGTTAATCATTTCACATACTTAACAACTTCCAAAGTAGCTATATCCATGTCATCTTGACTTTTAGATATCGTCACGTTTTTATACACAGGCATGAGTTCAGATTCTGAAATCAAACTTTCCGAATAAGAGTAGATAGAATAATCTCCTGGATTTAAAAATTCAAATTTAAAACTACCATTCGGGCTTGTTCGCGTGTCATCGTCATGGGTAGAAGCATCTCCGTAAATAATATACACTCGTTCTTCTGGTAACGCAGATACTTCCAAAGTATCAAAGGTTCCTTCTTGAACATAAATTGCTTTGACCACACCTGAAATTGTTGCTTTTCCACCTATACCCGGATATTTAGTGCAAGACACGGTACACAAGGCTAGTGCAATAAAGTATACTGTAATTTTCATTTGTTTGATTATTTATGTGGTTCGCCTAATTATCTATCTCGGTCACTCGTTATTTTAATCTTTTGTTTCAAAATAACAAAGGAGATGGTTTATGTAACAAACATAATCCCTTGAAAACTACTATACCAAAAAAAAGAGAAAGTTGTTCTCAATTTGTTGTTCAAAGTGTTAAAATGAAAACATAGTTAAAATACCCCTTATTCAGTCTACCTTTGCCGCTCATTAATGAGATCTCTCATTATTATTATTTCGATCAATATATATGACGTTTGAATCATTAGGGTTATCTAAACCCGTTTTAAAGGCTGTTGCCGAAAAAGGTTACACAGAACCATCTCCTATTCAAGAGAAAGCTATTCCAGTTGTTCTAGAAGAAAAAGACATCTTAGCATCAGCTCAAACCGGAACTGGAAAAACCGCAGGGTTTGTATTACCCATTATTGAAATGCTGACATGGGCTCCCAATAGAGCTAAACAAAGAAAAATACGTGCTCTGGTATTAACTCCAACCAGAGAGTTAGCGGCACAGATTTACGATAACGCAAGAGAATATTCTAAATATGTAGATTTTAGAACGGCTGTTGTTTTTGGAGGAGTTAAACAAAGACCTCAAGAAGCTACTCTTCGTCAAGGAGTGGATTTACTAGTTGCTACCCCAGGTAGATTATTAGATCTCGAATCTCAAGGTGTTTTATCTTTACGAAATGTAGAGATTTTAGTATTAGATGAGGCTGACAGAATGCTAGACATGGGTTTTAAAAGAGATATTGACAAAATCATGGCTCTCGTTCCTAAGCAACGTCAAACACTACTTTTCTCGGCTACTTTTTCAAAAGAAATTAAGAAATTAGCTCAAAGCACGTTAAGGAATCCTGTTTTAGTGGAAGCTACTCCAGAAAATACAACCGTAGAAAAAATAAACCAAAAAGTATATTACGTAGATAAAAACGCGAAGCCAAGTGTGCTAATCAAACTTATTAAGGAAGGAGATTGGCAGCAAATATTGGTATTTACACGTACAAAGCACGGTGCTAATAAATTGACGAAATCGCTTATTAGTGCAGAAATTTCTGCTTCTGCCATTCACGGAAATAAAACCCAAAACAACAGAATAAAAGCGCTCAAAGAATTTAAGGCAGGAGATATCAAAGTTTTAGTTGCTACAGATATTGCCGCTAGAGGTTTAGATATTCCGTTGTTACCCCATGTGGTAAATTACGAATTACCTAACATTCCAGAAGATTACGTTCACCGTATCGGTAGAACAGGTCGTGCAGGAGCGAAAGGGGAAGCAATTTCTTTAGTAGAACATGAAGAGAAAGATTACTTACGTAACATTCAGAACCTAATTGAAGAAACCATAGATAATGATGTCATTGAAGGTTTTGAACCTCAAGTAAATTCTGGCCCTACAAAGCCAAAAGCCAAGCAGCAAGGCCGTGGTGGTGGAGGTGGTGGAAGACCAAGTGGTAATAGACCTAAAGCTTCTGGAAGTGGTTCTGGTGGTGGAAACCGAAACAAATACGGAAAAAAACCTAGTTCTGGTGGTGGTAATAGAAGTAGTTCACCCCGACAAAACGAAAGATAATTGAAAAAGCCTCTACGAAAGTAGCGGCTTTTTTTTATGTACCAACCTCAGTAATAACCCTCCATTAATTTTAATACAAACCCTCTACTCTGGCCGTTTATTGCACTATTCCTTTTAAAAGTATAGAACATACTACTCCAACTCTAAGAAAAAGTAGCTTTTCAGTTTTAATCTTTTATTTAAACTTTCGAATCAAGGTCAACTCTATAAACTTAATCCATCGTAAAATAAAATGAGTACTTAAAACAATCAGTATTGCCATAATGGTGTCTACACATCTTTCTAATAAAATGCTAGCATCCACGCCATTTCCTGCCGCCATATTTAACATAACCAAAATGGTAACGAATATAATAGCAATAAAATAATTACTTCGAAGAAACAGAAAAATAGGAATTCCTACAAAGAAGGTAATCACATGCCAAACCCAATTACCAGCCTCTATAAAAGTCAGCGGGAAAAACAGGATTAGCCCAATTAACGTTCCCAAAAAACGCTGAACCATTTTTGGTATAGATGCATTGATCTTTTTACTAGGATGATGAATAAAAATAATCGTTAAAACAATCCAGTACCCGTGGTCAGTTTGAGATAAATTCATGATGGTTAACCCAATTAAAAGGGAAACTATTAATCGAAAAGGATGCTTAAAAAAAAAATGAGACTCCCCCTCATTTTCCTTCCTAATTAAATTATTTTGCTCGTCTGTAGGAATGATGAAATTATTGTGCGTTGGATTTGCATAGCTTTCATTTAAGTAAAAATAATCAGCCCATTGTGAACCTATCCATTTTAGAAAATTAAAAACAGCCAGTCCAAACAAGACTGTACTGAAATACCACAAACCGCCAAAAAATTGGCATAAAGAAAAATCTATAAGTGTAATTTTTTCGGACGTGAAGGGCAAGGCCAACACAAAAGCTAATAAATTAATGGATAAAAATAAGTTCCTTATTGGAAACACTCTGGCCCCATATAGTGAGCCGAATACAACCACCGGAATAAAAAAGAAAATGCTCCAAAAGTAAGGATACAACAAAATGGTTATTGCTCCTACCAACATTGTACTAGCCAGGCTTATTAGCAACATCTTTAATCGAGTAGCGACAGACGCACTCATATCAACAATACTCAAGAATAGAGTACTTATAAAAAAAGCAGCCGCTTGCGTGGGGTTAAGATCAAACAGAAATATCCAAATCCCAGATAAAGCTAAAGCAGAAGCTAACCTAACCGACCGCCAAAAATAGTGATTATTAGAGAGGTCTGGCATTTCTTTTAAAGACGCCATGATTATTTTAAACAAATTCAAATGTTTAGTTTTTTGGAAAGCTAAATGTTTTGAATTGACATTCCAACTTAGCGCTAATAAATGGCTTCATAATATTCTAGAAACCTAAAAATCAGGCACAAAAAAAAGGGGCTATTTATAGCCCCTTTTTTTTGCATTAAATCCTATCAATACCCAAATAATTCTTCGAGTGACAACTCTTCCAATGTCCCCATTTCTTTTAGTGCATCCATGTCTACAAGGTCACGGTCACCTACGACTAAGTAAGTATACTTTTTCCCTTTTACATTGGCATTGAAGAACTGGCGTAATTGCTCCATTTCAATTCCTTTCATGTTCTGATACATCTCTTCTTTGACGTCATAATCACGACCCATTTTCTTTGCACTTAAGAATTGCCAAAATACACTTTGTGGCTTTGTGCGTGAAGTCTCAATTTTCTTTTGAGCGGCTAGTTTGGCATCGTTAAACTGGTCATTCGCTTCCGGCATATCATTCATTAACTCTATCATTGCTTTTTTAGCATCCGCCAATTTATCTACCTGTGTTCCCACGTATGCACGTACATAATGTGCTCTCTCTAGATCATTAGGAGTCGTATAATACGCATATGCGGAATAAGCCAACGCTTTAGACTCTCTAATTTCTTGGAACACTATACTTGATAAGCCCCCACCAAAATATTCGTTAAATACGTTAGCCGTTGCCAAATTAGATTGGTTGTACAAACCACCTTTAGAAATCATCATCATTTCGGCTTGAACCATATCATAATGTACAAAGTAAACTTTATCTTCAATCATTTCTATTTCCTCATAATTTCGCTTTGGAAGTAATTTCTCCAATTGGGAAGGACTGTTATGATAGGTATTTAACACCTGTTCTACTTCACTTTGATCAATACTACCATAGTAATACACCAAATGCTCATAGTTCATTAGACCTTTTATTTTTTTCGCTAACATATTAATATCAATCGTCTTTAGATCTTCTTCAGAAATAATATTTTTAGCAGGTGAATCAGCTCCGTACATACCGTAATTGAGCATTCCTCTATTTAAAATGCTATACTTATCTAATTTAGCATCTTTACGTTTCTTCAAATTATCAGCTACAAAATTGTCGTACTTTTTTTGATCGGCCTTTGCATTGGCTAGGATACCTTCAAACAACTTCACGCCCTGCTCAAAAGATTCATCCAAGCCACTTAAAGAGACATACACACGCTCAGCAGCGGCATAAACGCTGTAACTCAATCCAAGTTTAAACAACTCAATTTGCAACTCACTCGCACTCATTTCTTCGGTTCCTAAAAACTCTAAATAATTTACTGCAAGTGCCAATTCTTTATCACTTAAAGAACCCATATCTACAATATACTCCAACTGGAAAAGTCCAGTTTCTTTATTATGCACGTAATACAATGGAACGTTTTCTTTAATCATTCCGTTACTAATCGTAGCTTTATAATCATTAAAAACTGGATCTAAGCGTGTACTTGGCATATTTTCAAAAGCTAGAGCAAATGCACTTGCTGTATCTCTATTTAGCTGTACTTCTGTAATACTAGGTTTCTCCACTTTTTCAGCAGGGCTTTTACCCGTGCGTTTATTGACCACCACGTAGTTATTATTGAAATACGTATTCGCAAATAAAACTACTTGTTCCTTGGTTATTTTATCCAAGGCATCCATATGCCCCACAACAGTAGCCATGTCTTGATTAAAAATAAATGCATTGGTTAATACCGAAGTACGCATTCTATTATACTCCCCGTATTGAAGCAACTCAAGCTTTTTATTCTTAATAATAGCAGGTAACATCCAATCTTCGAATTGACCATTTTTAACCAATTCAATTTGACCAAGAAGTAAATTCTTCACTTCTTCTAACGACTGGTTTTCTCTTGGCTCTCCTGAAAGGCTAAGCGAGGAGTAATCTAAGTTCATATCAATATATGCACTTGCGCCCAATACCTTTTGGGCTTTTACCAAATTTAAATCTATCAATCCCGCTTGACGGTTATATAGCAACTCAGAGAATATTTCACCCACTAACATATCCTTATGATTTACTCCAGGTAATCTAAAACCTAAATCTACCCACTCTGTATTTGGACCAAAAACGTCTGAAACCAAAGGTTCCGTCATGTCATCTTCTGGTTCAAAAGTGAATGCAGGAACTTTTCCAGTACGTAAACTACCAAAATACTTTTCTATTAGCGCGATAGTTTTATCCGGATCAATATCCCCTGCTAAAATGATCGCCATATTATTAGCTACATAACGCTCATTAAAGTAAGCATGAATTTTCTCCATACTCGGACTTTTCAAATGCTCGCTTGTACCAATAGTAGTTTGGGTACCATATGGATGCTTTTGAAACATCTGCTTTGCCATTTCCTCATATGACAACCAATAATCATTATCACGAGAACGGTTATACTCTTCGTACACCGCTTCTAGTTCTGTATGAAACAAACGTAACACTAATTCACTAAAACGTTCCGACTCTATAGTTAACCATTTTTCAATTTCGTTGCTCGGGATATCATTTATGTACACCGTTCGTTCTACGCTAGTGTAGGCATTAGTACCCTTAGCACCTAATGAGCTTATCATTTTGTCGTATTCATTAGCCACTACAAATTTTGCGGCTTCACCTGAAATACTATCTATTTGATAGTAAATAGCCTTACGTTTATCTTGATCCGTTTCGGCCTTATGTTGCTCGTACAAATCTGAAACTTGTTGCAAAAGAACCTTTTCCTTTTCCCAATCTAAAGACGCAATTTTGGAAGAGCCTTTAAAAAGCATATGTTCCAAATAATGGGCTAACCCGGTAGCGTCACTCGGATCTTGTTTACTCCCTGTATTTACCGCAATATTGGTTTGTATTCTTGGCTCAGCCTTATTAATAGACATATAAACCTTCAGTCCATTTTCTAAGGTATACACATAGGTATTCAACGGATCGCCCTCTACATGCTCGTAAGCATATTTAAATTTTTGTTCTTCTTTAGCTGGTTTTGTTGACGTACTGCAACTTGAAATTGCTACCGCAACAACGGATAAGGTTAGCCACTTTAATACATTCATAAATATAGTCTTAGGTTATTTTAATCAAATATATAACTATTAATCAAATCAAATCAAAAATCATTTAGGTTCGATAAACGATGTTTACCAACCTTTAGTATACCTCATACTTGTTCATTTTCTTAATAAATCCAATTCCAGTTCAAACAGAGTACCGTACACTTTATCATCTGGAGCAATCGTGATATTCAATTTTCCTTCCGTATCAGATTCCGGTATTTTGAAATAAAACGCGTAATCATTCTTCCACCCCATTGGAGCCAGAGGTCTATAAATTCGGATTTTTTGCTCTTTGCTTTCTGTTCCATTATTCCATATTACATTAATATAGGAACTCCAAAAACCAGTATTAACTTGTAAGTTAGCTTTTACGCTGACCCAGTTTTTTTTACTTAGATCTAAATCTGATAGGTTAACCTCTACCAGGTATTGCTGAGCTCGATTTTCTACGAAAATTTCCTTCTCTTCCTTTAGTTTAAATAAGGGTGTCCTAGAATATTCTTCTGGATTGGAAATATATTCTTTGGTATCCAGTAAACTAGTTTTTTCGGGTGTTGGATTCGCATTCCAATAAATACGAGAATAATAACGCGCGTTCATATCATCAAAATGAATCACCCCCAAATTATACTGATACACTTGAAACAAGTTTAAAGCCGTTAAATAGACCAATACTCCAATCAGTGGCCACTTCCATTTCGTTCGAAAAACATGCGCTATAAACGCGGCTAAAGGCAATGCATAAACTCCCGAAGCTTGAGATAGTGCACGCGTAGAATAACTCCCTCCATACCGCCAATCAAACCACGAAATAACAATGTAAATATTTAATAAACCAAACCATAAAACCGATTTTTTGAAAGGAAATTTCTTCATATAATACATACCTATCAAGAATAAGATGGTGAGTGGCGTATATATGAACCATCCCTTCTCAAACCCTACCAAAACACGAAACCACGGATTTAGGAATGTCCATTTACTACCTACATCAAATACCCAGGAACCTGAACTGTGCTTCCAATACAATAGTTGTGGTAAAATGCCAATAATACCCAAAGTACCTGCTATATACACATGATTCATATTCGCTTTTACCAGGTTCCACTTTTGCTTGGCGAATTCCTTATTCTGTGTTCCCCAAAGGATAGGAATCAGAATCATTATCGCTTCTGTAGGTCTAGCAATAGTAGCCAGTCCAATTACCCAACCCAAAAGACTGGCCCACATCCAATTAGGCTTTTCATGCCAGCGTATGGTCATGTATAGAACAATGCTGTATAACGGAAAAATGTACCCATGACTTTGCGCACTGTCTACCGAAATGTATTGGATAAGGTTTGTCGCAAAAACAATCAGTAATAAGGTCAATGCCGTTATTTTATCGGTAAAAAAACGAAGTAAAACCAAACGTAAAATCAATATGGAAAAAATGGCATAACATACGTTTCCAAATGAGATCGTCCATTGATAAGGTGCCGAAAAACCATCGGGAGGATAATCGGAGTGCAACGCATATTGATGTGCTATGGCAAAGAAGGGAATCTCTAAAATGGCAACGCCACAAAAATACTTAAAAACGTAATTGTCGTTGGTGTGTTTATGGATTTGATAAACCCTCCCACCTCCGGTAACATGGTAGGTCTCCTCCATTTCAAATAACCAATCTAATTTGATCACATCTTGGTAAATAAAAACTCCTGGTAGGTACATGTAATAACCTAAAGCATCAGAAGTAGTTACTTTCATTTCATATCCGTTACCGTAAGGCGAATAGTAAAAGCGGGTACCTATAAGACCAAAGGCTATTATTAAAACAGCAAATAAGGAAAGAAGGTTTTTTTTCATGTAGACAGCGAATATACACGCTGACTATTGCAATCAAAATAGAAAAGCATAAAAAACGCAATCACTCCAATTAATGGTTGTCTATTTCATACTAACATGTATGGCACAAGACTCCATAAATGTTTTCTCTCTCCTACAGCTGTTGAAAATATATACTAGGATAACTTACATCTTGTTATCTTTCACTTGGCAGGGTGCTTGAGCATTTTAATTAAACTTTAACGTAATACACCTGTATACATAGGGTTATTCTAAAACTTGCTAAACAGAAACGATAATATGAAAACTTGCTTCGAAGTTCAAAGGCTTAAAACCAGACTATACGGCACAAAAAAGCCCCTTTCAAATAAATGAAAGGAGCCTTTTAAATGTATGAAACGAAAATTAGTTTTTTTCGTCTTTCTCCATTGAAGCTTTCAACGCTGCAAGCGAATCAAGATCTCCTAATGTAGACTTTTCTGATTTTTTGTTTAAAGAATCAACTGCACGACTTGCCGTAGCTTTGTTTGCAACTTTCGCTTTTTTATCAAAATCAGCTTTATCTCTAGCATCTTCTTCAAAAGTTCTCGTATGAGAAACGATAATTTTTCTTGAATCTTTGTTGAATTCTAATACAACAAAGTCCATATTATCATCATTCAATAATTTAGATCCGTCTGCTTTCTTAGAGTGACGTGTTGGAGAGAAACCTTCAATACCGTAAGGTAATGCGATTACTGATCCTTTTTCACCTACTGAAGTAACAGTCCCCTTATGGGTAGATCCTAATTCGAATACTGATTCAAACACATCCCATGGATTTTCTTCCAATTGTTTGTGTCCTAATGATAGTCTTCTGTTGTCTTTATCAATTTCAAGAACTACAGCTTGCATCTCCGCACCCACTTTCGTGAATTCTGAAGGATGGTTTACTTTCTTGTTCCATGATAAATCAGAGATATGAATTAATCCGTCAATACCTTCTTCAAGTTCAACAAACACACCGAAGTTTGAAATGTTGGTTACTTTACCTGCTGGTTTAGAATCTACTGGATATTTGCTTTCGATACCTTCCCAAGGGTCAGTACTTAAGCTACGAGTAGATAATGACATTTTACGTTCTTCTCTATCTAAGGTCATGACTACTGCTTCCACCTCATCTCCAACTTTGAAGAAATCTTGAGCCGTACGTAAGTGTTGAGACCATGACATTTCTGATACGTGGATTAAACCTTCCACACCTGGAGCGATTTCAACAAACGCACCGTAATCAGCCATAACGACAACTTTACCTTTCACTTTGTCACCTACTTTGATGTCTTCATCAAGAGATTCCCATGGATGTTTCTGTAGTTGTTTCAAACCAAGAGCGATACGTTTTTTGTTATCGTCAAAGTCAAGAATTACAACATTCATTTTTTGATCTAACTCAACGAAGTCTTCTGGATGATTCACGCGACCCCAAGAAAGATCTGTAATGTGAATTAAACCATCTACTCCACCAAGGTCAATAAATACACCGTAAGAAGTAATGTTTTTAACCACACCTTCTAGTACTTGACCTTTTTCAAGTTTAGACATAATCTCCACTTTTTGTTGCTCTAATTCAGCTTCAATAAGTGCTTTGTGCGATACTACAACGTTTTTAAATTCATTGTTGATTTTCACAACTTTGAACTCCATGTTTTTTCCAACATATACATCGTAATCTCTAATTGGCTTAACATCAATTTGAGAACCTGGTAAGAATGCTTCAATTCCGAAAACGTCAACAATTAAACCACCTTTAGTTCTACATTTAACAAAACCTTGAATAACTTTTCCAGTCGCTAAAGCTTCATTCACATCATCCCAAGCACTTAACATACGTGCTTTTTTGTGTGAAATTACTAATTGACCGTTTTTGTCTTCTAAGTTTTCAACGTAAACTTTAATAATATCTTCAACCTTTACGTCTGCATTGTATCTCAACTCATTTACAGAGATGATACCTTCCGACTTATAGTTAATATCAACAACTGCTTCTTTGTTAGTCAAAGCAACAATTCTTCCATCTACTACTTCGTGATCAGCAATTGACGTTAAAGTTGAAACGTATTCCGTCTCTAATCTAGCAAATTCTTCTTCTGGATATAAATCATCTGTTTTACCAATAGCATTCCAATCGAAATCAGCTAATGGTTCAACTTTAGAATAATCAACTGGTCCAGCTGAAACAACAGCAACAGGAGCTTCTTCTTTTACTTCTTCAGTAATCGCTTCCACAACCTCTTCCACTTCAACTTTAGTCGCTGCTGCTTCTGTAGCAACAACTTCTGTTTTTGCAGTAACTTCTGGAGTTACTTCTTTTTTTTCTTCATCCATAATTGGACTAAAAATTTGTATTACAGTTTCGAGTTCACCGTAAGCTATTTAACAAAACTACTCCCGATTGTAGTTGACCCCAAATATTGGGGGTGCAAAAGTAATGATTTTATTGTGATAATAATATAGCAATGAGCACTTTATTAATAGGCTTTTGTGAATAATCTTCACCTCAGATCCATAGGGATAAAAAAAAGTAATGAATATGTAAACTACTGAATATGAGCTAGATATTCTTTATCCAACTTTTCACTAACGCTAGCTGCTCCTGTCTGGTAATATTGGAATTGTCTAAAACACGTGCATCAATAGCTTGACGCAATGGAGATTCTTCTCTATTTTGGTCAATATGATCTCTATGTTTCAAGTTTTCAATCACCTCTTCAAAAGATACTTCTTCTCCTTTTGCCTCCAATTCATCCAAACGTCTTTGCGCTCTTATTTCTGGAGAAGCAGTCATGAAAATTTTCATCTCTGCATCAGGCATAACCACAGTACCAATATCTCTACCATCCATTACCACCCCCTTATCCAAAGCCATTTGTTGTTGCAAAAACACCATACGTTCCCGCACTTCCTTTACTACGGCAACCTGACTCACTCTTTGAGAAACGGACATTTTACGAATTTCCTCTTCTACATTTTCATTGTTTAAAAAGGTAATCTGACTTTGGGTATTGGAATCATACGATAAACGAACATTCACTTTTTCTAACGTATTCTTTAACTGAGCTTTGTCTACATCCATTCCAGTAAAAAAATTATTACGCATTGCAAATAGAGTTACTGCTCTATACATTGCTCCAGAATCTACATATACATAGCCAATTTGTTCTGCTAATTGTTTTGCAAGTGTACTTTTTCCACAAGAAGAAAAACCGTCAATAGCAATGTTAATTTTAGACATATAAAATGTTTTTTGGCAAAAGTAGAATTACAATAGAAATTTACTAATTGGAGGATGACTTTCTTCGAAATGATTTAAGGTCGGTACTTAGCGTTAAATGATGACTGGTACCTGCAGAAGTATAAGAAGCCAAAGCATACGAAAACTTCAACCTTTTAATTCGAATACCTAAACCGAAAGAAAACGCATTCAACGTAGTTCTACCTGGAACACTTAGTTCTTTCTTTCTCAAATAATTATACGCAATTTGAATAAAGAAGTTTTCTGAAGGTAAGATCTCAGCGCCAAATACAAAATGACGAAAAAAGTTATCCGCTGTGATCGTACTTCCTACATCTGTAGACACATTATTTCCAGAAGCTCCAATGGTTGGTAAACCGTCTACTGCTTTATTTCCAGATAAATCCCAGGTTTGCAAGTTATTGGCTAAAATGGTCAAACGTAATGGAGCTTTCTCCAATTTAATAGATCCGGCAACCTGCATAGTAATAGGTAATTTTTGTCGATCCCCTTTGAAATAAGGCTTTAACTCCATTCCGATATTGTTGATAACTGCACCCGCTGTAAATCGCTTGTTTTTACTTGTATACGTACCTCCTAAATCCAATCCTATACCAAACGAGTTTAAATAATCATACGAAGAATAAATAAACTTCATAGAAGCTCCTATAGAAAACAAAGAATCTATTGCTCTTCCATAAGAAACATCAAAGGCATAATCTCCTGCTTTAAATGTCCCATATTGGTTACCTGTTTCATCGGCACGAATAAAGTCACCATACCCCATGAATTGCAAACCGCCACTAAAAGTACCGATTCCTTGATAGTATTTCGAATACGCTACGTAACCCATACTGATATCTGATAAATAATTTATGTAGGAAATGGTGGCTAATTTATCCATAGTAGAATCTAGTACAGATGGGTTGTCGGCCACTAGGTTCAAATCGGGTGAACCGGAAGAAATAAAGCTTCCCCCCATAGCTGCAGATCTTGCAGATGTAGGTAAATTCAGAAACTTATAGGTTTGACTGCTATTAACTTGCGCTTGCAAGGTCATCGCAAATAATAGGACTACAAATAGTGAAAATACGTTCTTATTCATGTTTGATTTAAATCGCTAACAGTACGTTACGAATCTACTATTATTGTTTGAGTGAAAGTAAATTATTAATTCCTTTTTACAGAACTTACTCAACATTCAATTTTACTCTTGCCTTCGTTTTAATTTCGAAATGCCATTTTTAGAAAAATCTATTACCAGTCTTTTTAATAATACACATCTTTTGTGGACTAACTCCATTAGACAACACCTCCATAATGGCAAGTATCATTTAAGACCCTGAAATAAAAATGCCTCCGAACACTAAAGTAACATACCTACGTAAGACCTCTATTTAACAAAAAACATTTCAAATTTATCGATAAAGGAGGCAGAAATACTGTTCATACCCATTACCTCATCAATTGTGCTGCGTTTTGCAAAGCAGCCTCCGTAATATCTTCCCCACTTAGCATTCTCGCAATTTCCAATTGTCTTTCTTCGTTTGATAAGGTTCGTAAAGAGGTGGTTGTTTTTTCGCCTTTTACGGTTTTTGAAACCTCCTGGTGATGATTGGCTTTGCCTGCTACTTGCGGCAAGTGTGTAATCGAAATGATTTGAGAATCAGTCGACATTTCTGATAACATTTGTGCTGTTTTAGCCGCTACTTCGCCAGAAATACCCGTATCAATTTCATCCAATATCAATGTAGGAGTGCTGGCTACCGAAGCGTGAATCTTTTTTAACACCAACATTAAACGAGAACGTTCTCCACCCGAAGCCACTTTCTCTAAAGCTTGCATTTCAAACCCTTTGTTAGCAGAAAATAAAATTTGAATATCATCTAAACCAGACGCATTAAACGCTGTTCGCTCAGAAAACAAAATTTGAATTTGCGTATTCGGCATTCCTAAATTATGTAACCCGCTGGAAATTTGCTTTTCTAGCTTAGGCGCATTTAACTTTCTTTTCTTTGTGATAGACGCAGCTAACTTTTGCATTTTCACACTTAAGTCTTTCAGCTTATTCTCCGTAGCCATAATTTCTTCGGCAAAACCATCTAACTTTGTTAACGAACTTTCTAATTGTACTTCTAAATCCATCAGTTCTTTAATCTCCGTCAGGTTGTGTTTATGCATCAGGTGATTTACCTTATCCAAAGAACTACGCAAGCCTTCTACCTTTTCTGGGTTTGATTCTACCAATCCGCTTTGATATTCTACTTCAGAATTGATATCATCTAGTTCAATTAATACACTATGTAAACGTGCTGCTAACTCGGTAAACGAACTACTCAAATCTTTGGCATCCTCTAGACCACTCACGGCTGTTTTCAATAAAGAAATAGCATTCACTTCGTCTTCCGAAATATTATGATTGGCTTGTTTCAAACCATTTTGAATGGCATCGGAATTCTCTAGTATTTGAAGTTCTCTTTGAATCTCTTCAAAATTCACTTTACCTAATTCCGCTTCTTCAATTTCAGATAATTGAAAACGCAAATAATCTTCTTCTTGACGCGCTGTTTGCTCTTGTTCT
Source organism: Salibacteraceae bacterium (assembly GCA_047610145.1). GTDB lineage: Bacteria > Bacteroidota > Bacteroidia > Flavobacteriales_G > Salibacteraceae > CAJXZP01. The sequence continues at coordinate 14,618 of JBLFZF010000029.1, forward strand.
CTTAATTGCGTTAACTCTTTCGATATGATTTTCCATGTATCAAAATTAGCCGCAAATTTCTCGACATCTGTACTCACATTTCCAAAAGCATCTAAAAACGCTAATTGGTAAGCTGACTTTAACAGCAATTGGTTTTCATGTTGGGAGTGAATATCCACTAATTTCTCACCCAACTTTTTAAGTATCGCATTAGTTACTGGAGTATCATTAATAAATGCACGCGATTTACCCGAAGGAATAATTTCTCTTCGTAAGGAAGTGGATTCTGGGAAATAATCTAAATCGTTATCGGTAAAGAAACGCTCTAAGTTATAATTCTCAATAGTAAACTCTCCTTCAGCAATAATTTTCTTATCCGGGTTTCCTTTACTCGAAAGATTAGCTCTACCTCCCAGAATAAGAGAAAGAGCTCCCAGTATAATTGACTTACCCGCACCGGTTTCTCCAGTAATTACGGTAAATCCCGATTTAAAACCAACCTCTAGTTGATCAATTAAAACATAGTTCGAAACACGTATAGCTACTAACATTCTGAGACTTAAATAACATCTAATATTTGATTCACACCAGCCGGTCTCGCCATCGTGTAACCTTCACCAAACTTCGTGTTGATCAAACGACCAAATTGAGCCCCTCTTCCATCTATAAAATCCAAAAAGGCTTTGGAAGAAATAGGTGTTTCTGGTTCTTTGGAATTGGGATCAAAAAACTGTGAAGAATAGGCTAAAATAGATTCAATTTTTTTATCCCACACTTCCGTAACATCTACTACCAAATCCGGATCTGTATAACGATCTTGTATGTAATGATACACTGTTTTTGGTCGGTGTGCTTTTTGCTCCCCCCCATTTAGCGATGTTTCAATTTTTTGTAAACCAGAGTAAAAACAAGCCTCCGAAATTAACTTCCCTGCTCGTCCATGATCTGGATGACGATCAGCCATTGCATTGGCTAAAACTACATCTGGTTGATAATGACGAATGTATTTGACAATTTCTAACATATTCTCATTAGTATGCTGAAAAAACCCATCTCCAATATTTAAAATAACACGGTCAGTTACACCTAAAATTTTTGCTGCGTTATGCGCTTCAACCTGACGTAATTCGGGAGTACCTCTAGTACCTAACTCTCCTTGAGTTAAATCCAGTACGGCTACTTTTTTACCATCTAATACTGCTTTTAAAATAGTACCAGAACAACCTAACTCTACATCATCGGGATGAACACCAATGGCCAAAATATCTACTTTCATACGTTAAAATTATGTGTGGTTTTAGTAAAAAACACGACCTTCGCAAATCTATGACAAAAATAGGATTGCTTTCGGATACGCACAGTTACCTCGACCCAAAAGTGTTTAAATACTTTACAAATGTAGATGAGATATGGCACGCAGGTGACATTGGAAATGCAGAAGTGACAGATGAGTTGGCTAAATTCAAACCATTACGCGCTGTTTACGGCAACATAGATGACCACCAAGTACGCGCTGAGTTTCCCGAAAATCAAATCTTCACTTTAGATGGCGTCAAGGTTGTGATCACACATATTGGCGGATATCCGCATAAATATTATCGTGGTATTCCTGAATTACTAAGTATTGAAAAGCCTGATCTTTTTATTTGTGGTCATTCACATATTCTGAAAGTAATGTATGATAAAAAATTACAGTTACTACATATGAACCCGGGAGCAGCAGGATTTCATGGCTTTCATAAGGTGAAAACCCTTTTGAGGTTTGAATTAAACAATGGGAAAATTGAAAACCTAGAAGCCATTGAATTAGGTCCGAGAACCAGTAAACAATAAGTCCCGCTTTTTTATCATTTTTGGTTGAAAATTATTCCTATAGGAAATTTTAAATATCACTTTCAAAGACCATCTTTGTCAGCCTAATTTTATTGCATGTTAAAAAATATTGATTCATCGTTAAAAGAAGCGTTAACTCGTAAGTTAAATGTGAGTAAAAAAGCCGTTCCTGGTAAAGATTACATTCCTGTAACCGGGAAAGTAATTGAAGCAGACGATTTACTTTTTGGTATTGATGCGACTATGGATGGATGGCTAACTACAGGTCGCTATGGTGAAGCAATGGAAAAAGAGCTAGCCGAATACTTTGGTTCTAAAAAAGCATTACTAGTTAATTCCGGTTCATCGGCTAATTTATTAGCTCTATTTACCTTGTCTTCTCCAAAATTGAAAGATCGTCAACTGAAACCAGGAGATGAAATAATTACTGTAGCTGCGGGGTTCCCAACTACAGTTAATCCAATTGTACAACTCGGTTGTATCCCTGTTTTTGTGGATGTAGACATTCCTACCTACAATGTAAATATTGCACAGCTAAAAGAAGCGATTACCGATAAAACAAAAGCCATAATGATTGCCCATACTTTGGGCAACCCATTTAACGCAGAGGTTTTACGCGAATTAGCGGACAAACACAACCTATGGCTTATTGAAGATGATTGTGACTCCTTAGGGTCTACTCTGAATGGAAAAAGGACCGGTTCTTTTGGTGATTTAGCCACACTGAGCTTTTATCCGGCACACCATATTACTATGGGGGAAGGAGGAGCTGTTTTAATTAACAATTCTCGTTTACGAAAAATTGCCACTTCTTTTAGAGATTGGGGTAGAGATTGCTGGTGTGATCCAGGAGTAGATAATACCTGTTTAACTCGTTTTTCTTGGCAACTTGGAGACTTACCTAAAGGATATGACCATAAATATATTTACTCACATGTAGGCTTTAACCTGAAGGTAACTGATATGCAGGCCGCTATTGGATTGAGTCAATTACGTAAGGTGGATAAGTTTGTTACTGGACGACAGAACAATCACAAAATGTTGGGTGAAATGCTTAAACCATTTGAGTCTGATTTCATTCTACCAGTAGCTGCAGAAAATAGTGAACCTTCTTGGTTTGGGTATTTGATTACAGTGAAACAAGGGAGTAAAATTGACCGTAATCATATTGTTCAGTATTTAGAAAATAACAAAATTGGTACACGCTTATTATTTGCGGGTAACTTAACCAAACAACCTGCATACAAAGACGTAGAGTACCGTGTGGTTGGTGACTTAAAGAATACCGATATCATAATGAATAATTCGTTCTGGATTGGGGTATGGCCTGGTTTAGATAAATCTCATTATGATTATATTATTGAAGTAATAACAACGTATTTTAAGGAGTTCGCTTAAAAATTAAAATAAAAAAAGGGCTGCATATGTTCTATGCAGCCCTTTTTTGTTTGGTGAAATCTGAATTATCTATCCGTAAATTTGATTCAGAATTCCTGCCAAACGCACCCCAGCTTGTAGCAAACGTAAATTCACTTGATGAATGTGATCATGTACATATTTATACGATAACTTTTTATCCTCTGGAAAGTCATAAATAGACCCACGGTAAGAAACGGATTCTTCCATCCAATTCATAACGGATGCAGATTGCCATGTATTCACCTCAACAGAAGTGGCTACATCAATCCATTTTGCATATTCAGTATAGCTCAACTGTTGTTTATCAATCATTCCACTATCCCATACCCTATGTAAGTTTGATTTACTGTAAAAGAATTTCAATTTCACATCATTTCCGCCACGATCTGTACCGTTACCTACATGCAACGGTTGATGCACATCACCTACCATGTGAATTAAAGACTTTAAAGCAAATTGCTCATCCACACTAAAGCTTTTGGTTTTTAACTCCTCTATAAATTGATTAATCATTTTGTTTACATCCCCTTCTTCTGGAGCGCCTTGGTAATGACCGCTATCTGGAATGCTACAATAATGCCACGCATTCATATGACGTTTATCCGATTCTGATTTAATGAAATCCATCCAATTAGCAACCATAGCTACATCTTCGGTACCTAAAGCGACTAACACATTTTTATTCGCCTTTTTACTCATGTGGTTCATGGCAACTTGCCCCACTACTCTATGACCAGTGGCTCCCCAAGAAAAACCAATTATTGGAGTTAGCATTAGCCACACCATAAATACACTTAACCTTGTTTTCATACAATGAATTTTGATTGACAAATTAAAACAAAAAAAAGCCCTCCATCAAAAGATGAAAGGCTCTTAAAATTATTTTATTGTAAACTTCAAATTAAGCTAATAATTCAGCCATTTTTGAACCTAGTTCAGCTGGCGAATCTACAACGTGAACACCCGCGTCTCTTAAAATACGTTTTTTGGCAGTTGCCGTATCGTTTTCACCACTTACAATAGCACCTGCATGCCCCATTGTACGTCCTTCTGGAGCCGTTTCACCTGCAATAAAAGCAACAACTGGTTTAGTTCCGTGATCTTTAATCCACTCCGCTGCTAAAGCCTCCAAGTTACCCCCGATTTCACCAATCATAATAATTCCTTTGGTTTCTGGATCTGCTTCAAACATTTGGATAGCATCTAAGGTCGTAGTTCCAATAATTGGATCTCCACCAATACCAATTGCAGTAGTTTGACCTAGACCAGCTTTTGTAGTTTGATCCACAGCTTCGTATGTTAAAGTACCAGATTTAGATACGATACCTACACTCCCTTTTTGGAAAATAAAACCTGGCATAATACCAATTTTAGCTTCTCCAGCAGTAATAATACCTGGACAGTTAGGCCCGATTAAACGGGAATCTTTATCTGTTAAGTATTCTTTTACAAGAATCATATCCTTTACTGGAATACCTTCTGTAATACATACAATGATTTTGATTCCTGCTTCAGCAGCTTCCATAATCGCATCACCAGCAAATGCAGGTGGCACAAAAATGATAGAAACATCAGCACCTGTTTTAGAAACAGCTTCAGAAACTGTATTAAAAACGGGTTTTCCTAAATGCTCTTGACCACCTTTACCAGGGGTCACACCTCCAACTAAATTTGTTCCATATTCAATCATTTGACCCGCGTGAAAGGTACCTTCACCACCTGTAAACCCTTGAACAATAACTTTTGAATCTTTATTTACTAGAATACTCATTTGTACGATTTTTCTAAATTTTGAATGCCAAAATTAACCTATTAAAATATACTGACAAGCCCTTTTTTTGTTGTTTATTGGTGTGTTTTACAAACAATTATTTAATGTCCTATTTCAGGTTGGCTGAGGAAATGAAAACGATGTAATAGTTCGTTCCAAAGAATACTAAAAATCTACTATTCGACCTTCAAAAGAAAAGTACGCTATGCGTACTTTTCTTTTGTGCGCCTATTTTTCTTTATAAACCTGAGATTTAAGAGAAAAATAGGCGCACAAAAAAAGGCCTTACTTTGTAAGACCTTTTACTTTGGGTGAAAGACGGGATTCGAACCCGCGACCCTCGGTACCACAAACCGATACTCTAACCAACTGAGCTACAATCACCATTTATTGGACGGCAAAAGTAACTTTTAAAAGAAACCTGAGGAACTATTTCGAATAAAAAAACAAACTTTTTTAACCGACTTTAAAATCTATCTATTATTATTTTCTGTTTCAGTTAATTACACCTCTTCTTTCTTTTGTTAAAAACAATTTTTTCAAACATAAATAGTTACATATCACAACAAACAAGGCGATTTGGTTACTTTCGTCACAAGAAATCATTCTAATTTGGTGAACATCCTTCAATCTAAAACAGCAAAACAAACCGCTATCCTATTTGGTTCTCAAATTGCATTGGTCGCAATTGGCTTTGGAATCAAAACCATTCAAACGAATGTTCTTGGAGCTGAAGCTTATGGTTTGTATGCATTTTTTGGTTCATTTACCGGTTTTGCAGTATTGTTTTTTAGGTTTGGGTTCTTTTCTTCTCTCCAAGTTCTATTAGCAGAAAACAATAATCCCAATTATGAAAAGGAATTATTTGGATTGGGTTTTATTATCAACCTATTTGTAGGGGTATTATTTGCCACGTTTATTTGGATTACGTCCTTTTATATTGACTCTTGGTTTCATATTGAAATTGGAAATATAATTAGATTAGTCGCTCCATTAACTATTGTCATTCCTTCACGAAACTTAATATCCGCTATGACCGTAGGATCAAATAAGGTTCAAATACTACCTATTTACGATAATGTTGCAAAAGTACTTTTCGCTATTGCCCTATTGGTTTTTGCATTCAGTGATACTTTAACCGTATTTCATGCTATTTTATTTAATCTAACCACTTTATTTATCTCTTTTGGAGTCATTTTTCGGCAATTTCAACCTAGCTTTAATCACATTAAAAAGAACAGTGTCATACTATTACAGAAAACCAAGTCTTATGGATTCAACTTTTACATAGGCAGCACGGCTAATCAAAGTACGTTTAAGTTAGACGAAATTGCTATTTCTTATTTTATTGGCACCACTGTAAATGGATTTTATTCTCTAGCTAATCTAATTGCTTCGCCAATGATTATGGGGAGTCAGGCACTGTCTAATTCCCTATTCAAAAACTTCTCCAACCAAACTAAAATCCCACGAAAAGTTTTTGTCTATAATGCCGCATGGTTGTTATTTTCGATGACTATCTTATACTTCATTTCTGATTGGATTGTTGAATTATTATTTGGTAACCAATTTAAATTAGTTGCCGAATATGCGGTGGGCATATCCTTGGCACTTTTCTTTCAAGGAATGTATCAACCATTCAATTTTCTTTCTGCGAAATCTCAAGGAAAACAAATACGCAATGTAGCCTTAATAGAAGCGTCTATAAATTTAACTGGCAATTTGATTCTAATTCCACAAATAGGAGTTTTAGGAGCTATTTACACCAGTATATTTGCAAAATTCATTCACTTTATAGGTAAATGGTATTACTACAATAAATATTTAAAATCTATTTAATTACATGGCAAAAATTTGCATGATTTCGGTAAATCACTCTCCACTAGATGATCGTATTTTTTTCAAGGAAGCATTATCCTTAAAAAGCGCTGGGCATGAAATCTCTATGATATGCAGAGCCGATGAAAATAGAATCATGTATGATATGGGAAATTCAATCCCATTATCTAAAATAGAAGACTCTTTCGTAGAGTTTGAAGAAATCAAGGCTTACCCTATTCCTAGTCCAACGGGTTTTGCAAACACGCTATTAAAAAAAATATTTAGAGGTTCCTTTTATACAAATTTCATACAACAAGGAATACAATTAAATGCCGATGTATATCACGCGCATGAACCCGAGTCTTATTATATAGGGTTGAAAATATCACAAAAAACAGGCGCAAAATTAATATTTGACTCTCATGAAAGTTACAGTACTGGTACGCTTAAGGAAAGGTGGATAAAACATATGTATTTAAAAGATATGCGTTTTTTAATTGCAGCCAATCATATTACAAGGGGACATTTAGTCTCCATAAACCCATTAATTCAAAGTTGTGTTATTTACAATGCTGCCGAACCTAATCTTTACCTAAACAATCAAATCACTACCTCTGATATCATCACCATTACCCATGATGGCTATCTCCCTTTTAATAGAGGGTTAAAAGAAATGTTAGATGCTTTTAAAAATGTTTACGCTATCCATAAAAACACGCGGTTTAAAATAATTGGGGAAACTAAAGGAGAAGAAAAAGAATACCTTAATCAGTTTATTAGACGTCATAATTTCGCCACCCTGATAACAGAAACTGGCTGGGTTAATTACCAAGATGTTTCTACTCATCTACGTGGTTGTCAAATTGGAATTATCGCTAAAACCAACACCGTCAACAACGTGATTGGTGGTCCGCCAATTAAGTATTACAATTACACGGCTTCAGGTATAGCCGTCATTGATGTTAACATGCCAGAAACATCCAGACTATTAGGTAAATATAAAAATGGTATAAGTATCCCCGACCGAAGTGTAGAATCGTTAACCAAAGGAATTTTAGAGTTGGTAGAATCTCCTAATTTACTTTTGAAGTATCAAGAAAATTCAAAAAAAGCCTTTGGCAAATTGAATTGGAATAATGAAGGCACTAAACTAGTCGAGTTCTATAAAAATGTGGTCTTACATAAAGAGGCTACCGTAAAACATTAAGACATAAAAAAAGGGACTTAAAAAGTCCCTTTAATCCATATGCTTTGATTGCTTAATTCATATCACCTACTAATGGTAACTCATCATAAATAGAGAGTTTCAAAACCATAGATACAATTGAATCTAATTGCATAAACCTGGTGGATACTTTGCCGCCAAGAGCCTTAGTTATTTTTTTGTTGTATTTCTTTCTAATAGAAGTTCTCTTCGCTTCATTAGAAAGCATAGTTTTCATAATAACCGTTGCTTGATCATCCGTCATTTTATCATATTGTTCCCCATAAAGCTTCAAATTCTCAATACCTTGCTTTCTAATTACTTCTAGTTCCAGTTCAAAAGCATCATAAATAGGCCAAAATATTTTTGCATCTGTTTCATTCAAGTTCATATTTTGCACAAAAACAGTCCTTCTTTCTGTTTCAATCATGTAAGATGCAAATTTCGGATCTAAATCACTTTCTTGAGCAAACCCGCCTAAAAACGTTAAAGAAAGGGCTAATAATAGTACTGTTTTTTTCATATTATTGTTTTAAATATTTTAACAAAAGTAGTTTATTTCAGAAGTTGATAAATAACTCAGGTATTAAAAACCTTGTTTTTTGTTTTTTACAAAAAAGGGGATGAGATTTTCAATATTAATGATATTTATTACAAAAAAATTCGAGTAATTTGGCACATAGCATCATATCATTAAGAATCACTGTTTCATGAAAAATAAAATACAATGTTCTTTCCCCCTAAAGTCTCTCTTTTTTAGCGTTTTGATGCTATGGAGTGTTCTTTCTGTGTTCGGACAAAAAGCGGACAGAGAAGTGCTTTTTAACCAAGCAATTCTGAACTTGAGTCAGAATAAAATTACAGAAGCCTCTACTACGTTTGAAAAACTGTATAATTTAGATTCTACCAACCTCAATTACGCCTATTTGTTAGGTCAATGCTACGCTAGGCTAGATACAAATTTAGATTATGCCATTTATTTATTAGAAAAATCAACGACTAAATATTCTCCAGATTATAAAGTGAGAGACTTTAACGAACGGAGAGTTTCTGAATACGCTTATTATTATTTACTAATGTGTTACAGCCTAAACGGAAACTGTTCAAAAACTATAGGTACTTTAAACAAGTTTTATTCTCTTTATTCATTTTCAAATGAATATTACTTGGTAGAAGGTCAGCGTTTTCATAGAGAATGTGATAAAAGAGAAATTCCTATTGACTCAGCTGAACTAATTGTTTATCAGAAAGAAGAGAAAGAACATTGGGTAAGTACTAAAAGTGTTTCTTATACCAACAAGCAACCTACATATGGAGTTCAAATTGGGGCAACCCTTGAACCCAAATTCACCTGGGAGTTTAAGGGCGTGAAAAACGTAGATGTTTACATTGATGAAAATGGGATTTACAGATATATTATCGGGAAATTTGTTCATCCACTGGTTGCCAAAAGATTACTAGAGGTAGTGCAAGAAGCAGGCTATCCAGATGCCTTTGTAGTGAACGTGAAAGACAAAACTAAATTCGCAGAAAAGGTCGTCAATATGGATTACAAACCCATTGATGATGAATTGGTAGGCCGAGTCCATTTCACCGTTCAAGTAGGAGCCTTTAAAAGCGATACTATACCTGATGACTTAGCCTATTTGTTTATAGATTTAGACAGTATTAAAGAAATAGTAGACTTAAACTGGACTTACCTTACGGTAGGGCATTTTGATAATATAACCGAAGCTCGCTTTTATTTAGAATTAGTAAAAGACTTAGGAGTTAAAGATGCATTTGTAACCGCATTTAATTACAATAGAAAAGTAGATTTACGTCAGGCGGAAGCATATCTAGAAGAACAAAACAGGCTATATGAAGAGCAAAAAGAAAAAGCTAATTCTAAGTCCAAAAAGAAAAAAAGGAAGTACTAATTTGAATTATAAGGAACTAAATAAAATCAATTTAACATGGCCAACGACCTATACGATTTATCCATTTTGAGTGAAATGGTTTATGGGGACAAGGAGTTTATGAAGGAGCTAATAGACACCTTTATAGAATTTGCCCCTATAGATACGGTTGAACTCACCACTTATTCTAACGATAAGAATTGGGAAGAGACATCAAAAAAAGCACATAAATTAAAGTCATCAATCAGAACAATTGGCGTGACTTCTTTAAATGAATTAATCATTGATATTGAGCTCAACGCAAAGAACGAAACCCAACTACTGGAAATGAAGAGTAAAATCGATTTGTTTTCAGAAACACTAGATAAGGTACTTGAAAGCTTAAAACAAGAGAAATTTGAAAGCAAATAAGATGAAGAAAGTAATAAAAACTGCAAATGCTCCTGCTCCAATTGGTCCGTATAATCAAGCAGTCATGGCAAACAACGTGTTGTACGTTAGTGGACAAATTGCCATACATCCGCACACTGGTAAATTAATTATAGATTCTATACTAAACGAAACGCATCAAGTAATGAAAAACTTAGAAGCCGTTTTACAGGAAGCCGGTATGGATATTTCTCATGTCGTAAAATGCGGCATTTTCTTATCCGATATGAATAATTTCCCGATAGTAAATGACATTTATGGAAGCTATTTCACAGATAACTTTCCCGCTCGTGAAACCGTTGAAGTCAGTAAATTACCTAAGGGAGTTAATGTAGAAATATCTGCAATAGCGGTAAAGTAAAGAGCGGCTAAAGCCCGCCTTCATAATTCACGCTATTTCCCCCTCTATTTAGCGTATTGTATTTAGTTGGAACAAACTAATTCATCTGCCACGCAGTTCTTTATCTATAAACACTTCTATTTAAAATTCTAGCTTCCCGTATTTTAACTCCGCATAAACCAAGCATGGATGAACGGGGAATCTCCTTACCTACTTCATCATAGACCCACATGTTGAGCATACCGTTACCAGCTGCTGTATTGAGTATTACAATTTTTATTTGATTTCCATTTTGGTATGAAATAAAACCACCATTAATCAGTAATCATCTTTATCCCAATTTTGTGGCTAAAACCGAATAAACAAGGGGTAGTTTACGATCCATTTTTTCAATAATATATTTTCCATGACTAATTTTTTTAGTTCCAGAAAAACAGTCATACGGGGAATAATCAAACTCCTTAAACTCATTTATATATAGCCCATTAGAAATCAAAGAAGTGAATACTTCCCCTAACCCATGATTCCAAGAAATATTTTTCGAAGTAAATGCATTCGCCCCATCCGTATAAGTACCTTCTTCTTCCACTATAGGCGTATCATTGAAATATCTAAATTTAACCTCGGTAAATTCGTCATTAAACATCCATACTACCGGATGAAATTCAGCAAATACAAACTTACCTCCTTTTCTTAAAAAGAAACTAACCACAGCAGCCCATTTATGTATATCAGGTAGCCAACCTATGGTGCCATAACTAGTAAATACAATATCAAAATCTTCCGTTAAGATATTTGGTAGACTATATAAATCAGAACAAATAAACCGAGCGGAACTACCCATCCTTTTAGCTAATTCATTCGCCTTTGAAATAGCTACATCCGATAGGTCTACTCCAGTAACAATTGCACCTAGCTGTTCTAACGAAATGGTATCTTGGCCAAAATGACATTGTAAATGTAATACCTTCTTTCCCTTCAGATCGCCTAATATTTGCAACTCAATTTCGTTTAAAGATGATCTTCCCTGAACAAAACTTTCGTTGTCATAAAAAGAAGAGTTAAAATGAATCTCCGTTCTTTTATTCCATGATTCCTTATTAATTTTTAAATAGTTTTCATCCATTCATTTATTTTTTTCCTGTAAAAGGCGGGTAGTTATCTGATAAGTATAACTGATAACCCACTACTCTAATTAACCATCTTAAAGTTCCTATATTAAAATCAAACCAGTTTTTCGGATATTTTCCTGTAATTAAAACCATCCAAAATGCGAAAAAAGACAAGATAACACTCCAAATATTTCTAAAAAACCAAATAACTAAATGTGGCAATATCAAAAGTCCAGCAAACAAAAATCGCCACAAAACGGTTATTCTTCTTAGCTCCATATCTGTCTCTGTTATTTTCAAATAATCCACTTCTGTATAAATACCAATCTTAGGGTATGCATCACTTAGATTATACACTGTTAGGTGTAATCTAGATACCCATTTTAGAACTCCCATAAGGTAGTTTCTGGCAAATACCGGGTATATTCCGAACAACAGAATATAAAAGCTAACATAAACCCAAACTAAATAAGCGAAAAAAACGACAAAAACCAACGTGAATAGATGCGGAATAAGAATATATACCGGCCCTAACAACAACCTTAAAATTAATTGAAATCTAGAAAATGTACCTGGGTATTCTACCTGTAAGGATATCATTATTAATATTTTTTCGTAAATTTAATAATAAAATGACTTGGCTATGCTCCTTTGCAATTTAAACAAAAAAAGGCCTCTCTAACATTCAACTTTAACACCCTTTTTCTTCCAATTTTCATAAAACCTCTTTGTCTAATCAACTAATTTTTGATTAATGTACTGGTTTTATTCATACACAAACTAGCATCCAACAAAATACATTTTACCCCATCCAGGTCCCACTGTTTTAATTCATTTGAAACCTACTTAATCTGCTAATATCCAAATTTGGTCTCTCAACACTTTTACTAACAACTGTAGGGATATGATATTTCCTTTATTGATTTCATTTGTTTTCCCCTAACTATTGTAAGTGGTAATTTACTTAAAAAACTTGATATTGATTCGCAAGAAGAAACTACTTTTGACATTCTATTTGTAGTACATTAATCATGAGTTCAAATCACATTTTTCCGTTATTATACGCGGCACCTATATCTTATTATGCGCAGTATATTCAAAACCCAGGATGTATTGAAAAAACAGAAAATTTCACCAAACAAAGCTTTCGAACCCGCTGTCGGGTTTATGGTGCGAATGGGGTGATTAACCTAAGTATTCCTGTTTTAAGTAACCATACCAAAACCGTAATAACAGATGTGGCTATTTCAAACATAGATGCTTGGCAAAGAAACCATTGGAAAACTTTAGAATCTGCTTATAAATCTTCCCCATTTTTTGAATTCTATGTCCACTTAATTCAACCGCTATTTTTAACTCCTTACCATAATTTATGGGCGTTTAACATGGCGTTTCACACTACGATACTTCACTGTTTAGATCTACATATTTCTCCTAGCTTCACGCATGAATTTTCACCTATTCAGCCTAACGACCTTCGATTAGTCTATTCATCAAAAAAAGCACATCCTATCAGTGATGATTTTCCAATATACCAACAAGTTTTTTCATACCAAGGAGAATTTGAAACCGATTTAAGTGTTCTAGATGGGCTTTTTAACCTTGGTCCTGAGTTAGAAAACTATCTACGGAAACTTCCACTATAATTACATTTTTGAACTACGTTTAACTTATGAAAATTTGGATTTAACCCGTATATTTGGATTTCTTAAATTCACATAGTATGACCAAAAAAGAAGAATTAGAATTCAATAAAAACGAAGATCGAAATAAACTTAAGGTTTCTAACCTAAACAGAAAACTTGAAACCGTTTATTTAGGTGGTGGATTAAAACGAATTGAAAAACTTCATGGTCAAGGTAAAATGACTGCCAGAGAGCGCGTTGCCTATTTATTTGACAAAGGGGCAGAGCAACTTGAAATTGGCGCATTTGCAGGCGAAGGAATGTATGCAGAATATGGTGGCTGCCCGGCTGGTGGAGTGGTTATAAAAATTGGATACGTATCTGGAAAACAATGTATTGTAGTAGCTAACGATGCAACTGTTAAAGCAGGTGCTTGGTTTCCAATTACTGGAAAAAAGAATTTAAGAGCGCAAGAAATTGCCATGGAGAATAACCTACCTATCATCTACTTGGTAGATAGTGCTGGAGTATTTCTTCCGTTACAAGATGAAATTTTTCCGGATAAAGAACACTTTGGCCGAATTTTCAGAAATAATGCTATTATGTCTAGTCGCGGTATTACTCAAATAGCAGCTATTATGGGTGCATGTGTTGCTGGAGGTGCTTACCTTCCTATAATGAGTGATGAAGCCATGATTGTAGATAAAACAGGCTCCATTTTCTTAGCTGGTTCCTATTTGGTAAAAGCAGCCATTGGAGAAACTATTGATAATGAAACTTTAGGCGGGGCAACTACTCAAACAGAAATATCGGGTGTCGTAGATTATAAATGTACGGATGACCAAGATGCGTTAGAAAGAATAAAACGCATGATGGGCAAAATTGGTGATTCTGAGAAAGCAGGTTTTAATAGGGCTGAATCTAAAGAACCTAAACTAGATCCAAAAGAAATTTTTGGTATCCTTCCGGATGGAAATGCCAAACCCTACGAAATGAGGGAAATCATTAAACGTTTGGTGGATGAATCTGAATTTGATGAATATAAAGAGGGGTACGGAAAAAGTATTGTCACCGGTTATGCTAGAATTGATGGCTGGGCGGTAGGTATTGTTGCTAATCAAAGAGAATTAGTTAAAAGTAAAAAAGGAGAAATGCAGTTTGGAGGAGTCATTTATTCCGACTCTGCCGATAAGGCTGCACGTTTTGTGATGAACTGTAACCAAAAGAAAATTCCATTGGTCTTTTTACAAGATGTCACTGGTTTTATGGTTGGTTCTAGATCTGAGCATGGCGGAATTATAAAAGATGGAGCTAAACTTGTTAGTGCTATGGCAAATTCTGTAGTTCCTAAATTTACTATTATCGTTGGAAACTCTTATGGAGCAGGAAACTATGCCATGTGTGGTAAGGCATATGACCCCCGACTCATTGTTGGCTGGCCTTCTGCTCAAGTTGCCGTAATGGGAGGATCACAAGCAGCCAAGGTTTTACTTCAAATTCAGGTAAGTTCAAAAAAGGCTAAAGGAGAAACCTTTACCAAGGTACAAGAAGAGGAATTGTTTAATAAAATAAAAGATCGTTACGATTCTCAAACCACACCTTATTACGCAGCTAGTAGATTATGGTTGGATGCAATCATAAACCCAATGGATACGCGGAGTTGGTTATCGATGGGTATTGAAATGGCCAACAACCAACCTATTACAGAAAAATATAATGTAGGCGTTATTCAAACATAGTGCAACCTTAAGGTTACGCTTTTCTTTCTTCAATTATAGCCTCTGCATCTCGCTCGGTTCCCAACAAAATGGCAATCCATTTGGTAGATTCTTGAGATTCGAACGCAATTTTAGCAGCTAATGTTAAAGGTATGGATAAAAACATTCCAATCGTTCCTAAAATCCAACCCCAGAAGATTAATGAAAGCAAAACAACGAGGGTCGAAATGCCTAACCCTTTGCCCATTATTTTTGGCTCAATAACACTTCCAATAGTTATATTGATGGCTAAGAAAATCGTACCTGTCCATATAATACCGGATGGACCTAAATTAATAAATGCCATAAACATCGCAGGTACTGCAGCTATAATGGACCCAATATTTGGAATATAATTCATTAAAAAAGCAATTAAGCCCCACATAAAAGGAAAGTCTACCCCAATAGCCCATAATAATAAACCGATGACTAAACCCGTAATAAAACTAGTAACCGTTTTGATGGCCAGATATTGATTAATTTGACTCATCGCTACAGT
>JBLFZF010000030.1:0-30114 GCA_047610145.1 Salibacteraceae bacterium
AGATCGTTTTACCAAAATTGCTGAATCTATATCTAAATCCTTCGCTAACATATTCAGTAAGTCACGCGTTCTCCCCTGCATTGGAGTTTTTACTCCGCTCATTTCTTCCAATGTTTCCAGTATTCGATCCGTCATTTCATTAGCCGCCTTATTGGTAAAGGTTATCGCTAAAATGTGGGAAAATACCATCGGGTCATCTGTACCTAAAGCTAACTTTAAATACTCCTTCACCAGGGTGAACGTTTTACCCGAACCGGCAGATGATTTGTATACTAAAAAACTCATTTATGGCATAAATTTTGGAATGGAAAGGTACGAGATTCAAGTTTTACATCGTCATTTAAACTAAACATAATTGGATCCATTTAATCCTATTTTCAACTCAAATTCTTACTACCTTGGCGGCACTTATTAAAAAAATCAAAATGACCTTGAATACTGCGCATTCCTTACAAAACACCAATTTATCCATATCCCTGAATAGCCGAACCTTGGTTTTAGCATTTCTATTAAGCCTCTTTTCAATTACCACACAAGCGCAAAATTTACAATTAAGTTCTCAAGTTAGCTTTGGTAGTTTTTAATGGGACGAGCTAAACGACATTATAGAAACCCCAGACGGGGGGTATCTATAATGTGGGATTTCTAACGGAGAGGCTAGCGGAGACAAAACTTCACCAACATTTGGGGTAGAAGGTAAAACTGATATTTGGGTCATTAAAATAGATCATTATGAAACCATAGAATGGCAAAAAACCTATGGTGGCACTAGTAGTGAAACGGGATACTCTATCTATTCCACCATTGATGGTAATTACATTATTTCTTCTAGTTCCATGTCAACTAATTTTGGGGATGGTAACAAAACTGAACCTAGGCGTGGAGGGTTTGATTTTTGGATGGTGAAAATAGACCTTAGTGGAAACATAATTTGGCAAAAAACCTATGGTGGTAATTATGAAGATGGTCCTAATCAAATTTTAGAAGATGCTGAGGGTAACTTTATTATTTCTCTTGATACACGATCAGATAGTTCAGGGAATAAACAACTGCCATTGAAAGGGTCAGCAGATATTTGGGTGCTTTTTTTAGATTCAGCGGGAAATTACATAAAAGAACAAGCTTTTGGAGGTTCAGATTTAAACGCTGGTTCAAGTTTATCGCGAAACCAGAACACTTTATTTTTCAGCAGCACATCCAACTCTCCACAATCTTTGGATAAATCAGAAAACTCTTATGGTGAAACAGATTATTGGGTATTAAAAACAGACCTGAATGGTAATGTTTTGGCCGATAAAACCCTTGGTGGCTCAAAGGCAGAAATAGCCACGGGCCATGTTACCGATTTTGATGGAAACATTATTGTATATGGATGGTCAAAATCAATACCTAGTGGAAATAAGACAGCCGCATGGAGAGGCGGTGCTGATTACTGGTTGGTGAAATTAGATACCAATCTTAATATTATTTGGGATAAATCTTTTGGAGGATCAAATGATGATAAACCTTGGTTAATTAGTAATAGTGGTATCCACTCTTTATATCATAACATGACTTTAATTAGTGGCAGTTCATCCTCATCAAATGGTGATAAAACAAGTCCTAATTATGGTCAAGATGATTTTTGGGTGATTGGGGTGGATAAAAATGGAAATAAAGTACTTGAATTTTCAATGGGCGGCACCGAAGAGGAAGCTGCAAAAGGAATTTATGAAAACTCTACGCATCAAATTATGGTATATGGTCGATCAGAGTCTGCCGTTTCAGGAAATAAAACGACAACGACTCAAGGAGGAAATGATTTTTGGGTAGTTACTTTAGATCTATTACTTAATGTAACGGAGTTTAAAAATGCTAAACTAAATGTTTACCCCAATCCCACATCTAGTATTTTAAACTTCAGTATTCCTTTTCAAAATCAAGAAGTTAAAATTGAACTAATCGATATTTTAGGTAGAAAGCACTTTGGATCCATTTCAAATGGAGAAAATACTGGCCACATTGATGTTTCTAACTTTACTAGTGGTATTTATTTTCTAAATATTAGTGGCGATAACTTTCAGTTTTCTAGACAAATAATTATTGAATAGTTTGTACAAACTATGTCAATATTCTTGAATAAATTGTTCTTCATCTAAAATCCTTATATATTCGCCTCCACAAGAGAATATATGAAAAATGTAATAGTTGTTTTAGCACTCATACTGGTTCAATTTAATAGTTGGAGTCAAGATAATTATGTTAAAAACCAGGTTATTGTAATGATGCACAATACCCTGGAATCGCAAACAGTTCTGCACCAATTCAATACCCAACACCCGGGCTTAGAACTTCAGTTAGAAAGAACACTTTCTTCTCGGGCGCACATTTATTTATTGGAATTTAATTACGTCCAGTTTTCGGTGCCACAAGTACTCGAAATGGTGAAAGCGAATGAGCAGTTTTCTTTAGCACAACCGAATCATAACAACATTACTCGGAGGTCTACTATACCTAACGATTTAGAATTTCCAGTACAATGGTCGGTTGGGAATTCTGCTACAGCTCGGATTTTTGCTCCCGAAGCTTGGGATATTTCAACGGATGGCGTCACTATGACAGGCGATACCATTGTAATGGCTGTGGTAGATGGCGGAGTAGATTTAGATCATATTGATTTAAACCTATTTAAAAACAAACATGAAATTCCGAATAACGGAATAGATGATGATACTAACGGCTACATTGATGATTACGATGGCTGGAGTGCCTATTCTCAATCTGGCACTATTGAAAATGATGATCACGGAACACATATTGCCGGAACAATGGGTGCCAAAACCAATAATAGTGAAGGTATTGCTGGTATTGTATGGGGCGGGTTAATTTTACCCATCAATGCATCATCAAGTATGGAAAGCGTTGTTATTGAAGGCTATGGATATGCTTTAGAATTACGATCAAAGTATAATGAATCTAACGGAGATTCTGGAGCATTTATCGTAGTTACCAATTCTTCCTTTGGCATTGATATGGCGAGACCAATTGACTATCCTATCTGGTGTGCCTTTTATGATTCATTAGGTGCAGCAGGAATATTAAACATGGCAGCAACCAGTAACGGAGGAATAGATGTAGACTCCTTAGGAGATATACCTACTACGTGTCCGAGTAATTATATGATAGCTGTTTCTAATGTTAATCAGAACGGCAGCATATTAGGCGGTTACGGAGCCACAGAAATTGATTTAGCCGCACCGGGTACAAATATTAGATCTACTATTCCTAATCATAGCTACGGTTACAAAACCGGTACATCAATGGCTACACCTCATGTAGCTGGCGTAGTTGGAGCTATGTACTCGGCTATGTGCGGGTTTAATATAGAAGAAGCACTTTCAAAACCAGATAGTTTAGCTCTATGGATGAGAGCACGCCTACTGGCATCGGTAGACACTGTTCCAAACCTTTTCGAGAAAAACATTTCTAGTGGACGACTAAATATGTTTAAAGCTTTGCAAATGGTTCAGACTGCCACTGCAGAACTCAGCTACCAGAGAACCGGGGTTACCAATTCAAATGCTGGTGATGGGGTTATATTAGTAACTGCCAATGGCGGAACACCACCTTATACTTATTTATGGAATACGGGAGAAACTACAGCTGACCTGCAAAACTTAGCACCAGGGTCATATTCTGTAACCGTTACAGAAAAGTTTGGTTGTATTAGTTCAGCAACTATTGATTTATGGACTTTAGGTATAGAAGAAAAAAGCAATTCTTATCTGTTTAAAATTCAGCCTAACCCAGCCCAAAGTCAATTTAAGATAGTCTTCTCTCAAGAATTAAAAGAGGCCAGTACGCTAGCCATTTTTAATAGTTTAGGTAAAAGAGTTTTCTTTCAAAACATTCCCTGCTACGCGAAACAATTAGAAGTTTATCCTAAATTAAATGCCGGCATTTACTTCGTAAGGATAGGCGAAATGAACACCCCAACAAAGTTGATTATTCATTAATACCTGCCTTTATACTTGCGGGTAACCCATTCTATAGTTAGCAACAAAAGAACTAAAAAGAATATCCATTTCTCATGTAAAATAGATTTTTTGGTTTCGCTTGTATACGAAATAGAAGGAAACTTTAACGTGTCTTGAAACTCTTGTTCTAATTGTTCTAGTTCATTCACCAAAAAGAACTTTCCTTTTGTCTTCTCCGATAATTTCTTGAGCACATTAAAATCTGCGGAAACCTTTTGCCATTCTACCGTTAAAGGAGTAATTATGAACGACCCTTTTTTGGTCAATTTCTCTCCTACAGAGAAAACAGAAGATTCAAAATCGTACACCCCTGCAGGAAGTTTGCCTAAATCCAAACGATATGAAGCACCCATTGCGCCAAAAACATAGTTGAATTTACTGCCCATTTCATTGGTCACTTCCATTTTTAACTCCTCTGTATTAATCAGCTCATAAGATTTATTGTAAACATCCGCTTTAAAATTAACCGATTGACTCTCTGAAAAGCGTTTGTTGTAATTCAAGCGTAATCTACTTTTATCTTCTTTGACTGAAAGGTATTGAACGAACTTTCCTACAAACTCTTCAAATTGAATGGTATTCCCATTTTCTTGATAATCAAACATTTTCCATTTCCAAATTCCTTCCCCAAAAAACCAACCCGTTTTTTGATCGTTTCTTTTACCAAAATAAGCTAACGGATAAGGTGTAGTTAAAGAACCCAGTTTCTGATACATTAATACCTGAGATTTCTGGTAACCATTGATTTCACCATAAGGACTAAAAACAGGAGGGCAATTATTCAAGAATTCATGGGTTTCTTTACCCAGTTTAAAATGACTAAACCCATCGTTAAAGACTCCATTAATCGTATTTGTTTTTCCTGCGGATCCTTTTAACTGAAACCCAGAATTGAAAGTGTTAATTGCCGAAAGGCCAGTTTTCCCATCTATAATAACCCACAGAGGAACCTTAGCCTCCCATACTTTATTCCAAATATTAGAATTTTCAGCCCCTCCAAATCCATGTGAAATAATTAAGTTATAAGAGGAATACACTTTATCGATATCTCCTATTAAGGCGACATCTAATTCAATATTATCTTTTTTAGATAAAACACTACGAATAGCGGCAATATCAGGATGAGGAGCATCGGATAAGATTAAAATTTTATCCCTGTTATCAATAACATCAATAAGAACTTGACTATGGTTATTAATTAAGTTCAACTCTGTATCAAACTCTGTAACTGAAATCGTATAGCGCTGTGCTCCTACTTCATCGGCTGTGAATACAAATTTTTGCTCGGAGTAATCGCTCTCAGAAGTTATTTCAAAGTTTCTTTTTGCCACTACCTTACCTTTATGAGCAATGGTTAAAGTGGCCATTTTACCTTTTAGTAATTGCGTATTTATACCCACATTAACTGGGAATTTATTTCCTAAATACGCAATTTCATTTGTTAAAATCTCCGCTATACTAATATCCCCTATATCATTCGTATCTCCTAATCCAATAGTGTAAACAGGATAGAGTTGTTTAAAGTTGTAATACGATGGGTTAGCCCCTACATTAAACAACCCATCGGATGCTATAATTAATGCGCCCACATTATCGCCTGCATACCGGGCATCAATTTCGTTAAAAAGTTTAGCATAGTTGGTTTGCTTTTCAGAATATAAAATAGGAGCGCTACCCGGCAAAACATCCGCTCCAAAAGGAAGCGAAACAAGCTTATAATTTCCAGAAATAGATTGTTTTAATCTTTCAAGTTTTTCTAAATAGATTGTTTTATAAAAAGCAGAGTCTTTATTATTCAATATAGATTCCGAAACATCCTGCGCCAAAATAATGATGGGCTCATCACTTTGCGTCACCCATTTTTGAAGCAACGGGTTAATTAATAAAATGGCAATAATAAATACGGATAAAAAACGCAAACCAACCAACAAATTAATCACCCATGCAGCCAATTCATTTTGTCGGGCATTTTTTCTGTATAAAATGAAGGTGTACAGTCCGGCAAGGACTGCACACAAAATGATATACCACGAATTATACTCAGTAGTTATTTCCATTAATTACATCCAGTTTTGAACTATGTCAACATTGCCCCATCAACATTAATGGTTTGCCCACTAATATAACCGGATAAATCTGAAGCTAAAAACAACGTCAAATTAGCGACATCTTCTGGCGTTCCTCCACGTTTCATCGGAATAGCTTCTCTCCAACCTTTAACCGTTTCTGGATCTAAAGCAGCAGTCATTTCCGTTTCAATAAAACCGGGAGCAATGGCGTTGCATCTAATATTTCTAGAACCTAATTCTAACGCTATAGATTTAGTAAACCCAATAATACCTGCTTTTGAAGCAGCATAATTAGCTTGACCTGCATTACCCTTCACTCCTACCACTGAACTCATGTTAATGATTGAGCCATTTCTAGCTTTCATCATCGTACGCATAACACATTTAGTCATATTGAATACAGATTTAAGATTCGTATTCATCACTCTATCCCAATCTTCTTCACTCATGCGCATTAACAAACCATCTTTTGTAATACCCGCGTTATTAACCAGAATATCTATCGTTCCGAATTCTTTAACCACATCGGTCACTAAGGCTTGAGCAGCAGTCATGTCAGAAGCATCACTTTTATATGCTTTAGCTTTGATACCCATAGCGATTAAGTCACTTTCAATTGCTTTTGCCTTTTCTTCGCTAGAAGCATATGTAAAAGCCACATTTGCACCATTTGAAGCAAAAGTTTCTGCAATAGCTTTCCCTATTCCGCGAGTTGCTCCCGTTATAAGGGCTGTTTTTCCAACTAATAATTTCATAATTACCGTTTTAGCTCAGGCTTTTACACCTGTTTGTATTTCTGATTAAAAGCCAAAAATAACAACAATACAGTTTAGATTATCATTAATCTAAAGAACAATATAAGATATTCTCCATTGGCTGATAATAAACATGTTTAGTACTAAAGTTAAATTGTCATCACTAGCAATTAACCTTTTTACAGAGAAATAATCTTTTCAAAGATGACTCATTTATTTTCGTTTTAGTAGATTACTCGGATCATCGCTTTAAACCTATCCCCTAATTTAACTGTACTTGACTTAAGCAAAAGCTTATTTTATTTTGACTCAATTGCGTACCCCTAAAATATATCAGCCCCTATTTCACCTACCCAAATCTAGGTAATTATGTACCCTACCCTGATTAGAGCTAATCGCTTTTTCACTAAAAACTAAATAGATACGTTCTCTCAATTTAAGCCAAAAAAAACTACCATTTACTAGGTATTGTTCACTAATGACACCGTTCGTATTATCTTGTTATGTGATCCGTCCAAACCAATTCTATCTACCGGTACAATGACTCAATTTTGTCAAGGAGACTCTTTAAAAATAGGCTCTAATTTAGATTCCACTTTATGGCTTACTGGAATCATAGATGATTGCATCACGGTTTTCACCGGACAAAATATTTGGGCAATTGGATAAGAAAATGGGTGCCAAAGTGTAGATACCTCTTACACTTTGATTACTCTTTTAAACAAACCATCAAAACCAATCATCACCTCTATATCGAATGGAATATTTTGCGAAGGTGACTCTATTTCGTTTTCAACTACTACTGGATATCAATACTTATGGTCTAATGGAAATACTCTTCAACAGATAACGATAAAAAACTCTTTAGCCTTGTATTTAAAGGCTTTCGATTCATATTGTTGGTCAGACTATTCAGATACTATTCAAACCCGTATGCTCTCGTCACCCGTAAAACGGAGAATAATTGCCAATGGCTTTACGCTAACTAGTGATATTCGTTCAGCTAATTATCAATGGTCGTTAGATGGGGTAATTATTTCGGGAGCTAACCAAATTAGCCATACAGCAATAGTAGATGGTGACTATCTCTTGGAAATTTCACCTCTTAATGGATGTTCCAAAACATCAGATAAATTCTATTTATTAGGAACTTCTGTTTCAAAAATAAATAGTCCGTTTGACGTTAAAATATCTCCAAGTCCAATAACAGAACATTTAAATATATCGGCTAAACAAGAAATTGTAAAAGTTGAAATAATCAATACTTCAGGGAAAGTGGTACTCCAAATAATGCCAAACGCCAAATTCATAAGTTTTAAACCGCAAGTATTACCCGGTTTATACATTCTAATACAAATCAAATAAATTCTACCATTTTCATTCAGTAACCCAACTAAAACGGAGCCTCCTGTAGTCAATAGATATAGGCTCCATTTTATAGGACTGTTTGGCACGAATAAAAAAGAAGTGAAAAATTGACAAAACCACCACTAAAATAAATCCTATTAGACATTAGATTTGCAGAAAAAAATGAAGACCAAAACAATCATAACATGGGCTGGGGTTTTGGGGGTAATTGCCGTCACTATGGGAGCTATGGGAGCACATGCTTTAAAAGCCATTTTAACGGAAGAATCCCTTCAAAGTTTTCTTACAGGAACCCGATACAACATGTATCATGCTCTTGCCTTAATTGGGTTAATCAGTTTGCAACCTTCCTTAAATGAAAAATATTTCCGAATCTCGACTTACTGTTTTACTATTGGAACCGTACTGTTTTCAGGGTCCATCTATCTTCTATCAACCAGCTCTATTACAGGCTTAGCTATTTCAAATGTTTTAGGGCCTATTACTCCAATAGGCGGACTTGTGTTAATAACTGGTTGGTTTTCAATAATACTAGGAGCCCTTAGATTTAAAAGTTAATGTTAGAAGCCATGTAAAAATACGTAGTAAAAAACCATGTTTAAATCATGTTCTATGTGCAAAAAAAAGCACAAGTTTGTCGCTTTATTTTTATCTAAATATTAGAAACTTAAAACAAAAAAAATGACGCAAAATGGTACCAAAAACCCAAATTCTTCTTTAGAGGATTTGGGAATCAAAAATGCGACTGTAAATTGGAACATTTCTCCAGCTGACTTAGCGAAGAAATCTATCGAACTTAACATGGCCACGGAAAATAGCACAGGCGCTATTAACGTTAAAACAGGCAAATTCACCGGACGTTCTCCAAAAGACCGTTTCATCGTAAAAGATGCTATAACTGAAGATGCCGTATGGTGGGGAGACATTAATATTCCATTTAGTTCAGAAAAATTTGACCAACTATACGATGATGTAGTGGAATACCTTTCGGGTAAAGAAGTTTGGACTAGAGATGCGTATGCCTGTGCTGATCCAAAGTTCAGAATGAACTTACGTGTAACCACTGAATTACCTTGGTTAAACATGTTTGCCTACAATATGTTCTTACGTCCAACAGAAGAAGAAGTTCTTTCTTTTGAGCCAGAATGGAATGTAATTGACGCTCCAGGTTTTGAAGCTGATCCTACCATTCACGGTACACGTCAAGGAAATTTTGCTATTTTAAACTTTACTAAAAAAATTGCTATCATTGGCGGTACTGGGTACACTGGTGAAATCAAAAAAGGAATTTTCTCTGCATTAAACTTTATCTTACCTCATCAAAAAGACACATTGCCTATGCACTGTTCTGCTAACGTAGGTGAAGAGGGTGACACTGCTATTTTCTTTGGTCTATCAGGTACAGGAAAAACAACTTTATCAGCTGATCCAAAACGTAAGTTAATTGGAGATGATGAGCACGGTTGGTCTTCTGACAATTCTGTATTTAATTTTGAGGGCGGATGTTACGCTAAATGTATCGATTTATCGGCTGAGAAAGAGCCGGATATCTTTGCGGCAGTGAAGCCTGGTGCTTTATTAGAAAACATAACTTTCAAAGAAGGTACAAACGAAGTAGATTATGATGACGGGTCAATTACGGAAAACACTCGCGTTTCCTACCCAATTTATCATATTGACAATATTCAACCGGGTTCTATTGGTCAAAACCCACAAAACATTTTCTTTTTAACGGCAGATGCTTTTGGTGTATTACCTCCGATTTCGAAATTAACTCCTGGTCAAGCAGCATTTCAGTTTATTTCTGGCTATACCGCCAAAGTTGCCGGAACTGAAGCTGGAATCACTGAACCTGTTTCTGCGTTCTCTGCATGTTACGGAGCCCCATTTATGCCATTACACCCCACTAAATATGCAGATATGCTAAGCGAAAAAATGCAAGCCGCAGGTGTGAATGTATGGTTAGTAAATACCGGATGGACGGGTGGCCCTTATGGAGTTGGAAGTCGTATGAAATTAAAGTACACACGAGCGATGATTACCGCAGCTTTAGAAGGAGACTTAAATAATGTAGACTTTGTAAAAGATCCCGTTTTTCAATTAGCTACTCCAATCGATTGTCCGAATGTACCTAACGAGATTTTAAATCCTCGAAATACATGGGAAGACAAAGCAGCCTATGATGAAAAAGCCAATGCATTAGCGGATAAATTCAACAAGAATTTTGAGAAATTTGCAGATAACGCAAGTCAAGAAATTTTAGACGGAGCTCCAAAAGGGTCTAAATAATTTTTTTTACTTTAGATACTGAAATCCTGGTTGATTCGTCAACCGGGATTTTTTATGCACTAATAACTCGGGTAATTACGTTTGATAAATCCTAAAACAGATCTTATGAAGCTATTGTAGTATACCTCTTATCCCTGCTCATTTTCGGATTATTTTTTCTCCTAGCTCTTCCTGATTCGTCTCAGACCTTAACGATTAATGAAAACTTAATAGTTACAGGGTTTTTAATCATCTTCTTCTCACTTTAATTTTTTCTTACTATCACTTGGTTTCAAAGAATTACCATTAAAGATTAGCCCTCTAATTGACCCTATTTATATTTTTTGGCACATCAGTTGCTTAGTGTAGTGTATTAAAAGAATAATTTTTCTAAATTTGAAAATAACTAAACGAACATTACCATGAAAAAATTCAAGACATTATCATTATTATTAGCAGTAGGAATGCTATCTGTAGGAGTTGTAGCATGTAAAGGAAAAAAAGAAGCCGGTCCAGCCGCAGGCGAGGTATTTGTAGATGTACCATGTTCTGGTCCAGAATTCTTTACCGACAAGAAATTTTTCAGAGCAAATGCTATTGGAGAATCTTTAGATCAAATGACCGCTAAGAAAAAAGCAATGTCAAATGCTAGAGCACAATTAGCTACAGACATGAGTTCAACGATGAAAATAGTTGGCGACAATTACGTGAAATCTTCAGAGTTTAATAACAAAGAAGAAGTAACCGAAACTTTTCAAGAAAATGCAAGAACTGTTGTTAATCAATCTTTAACTGGTATTAGAGTGATTTGCGAGAAACAAGCGAAAACTTCAGAAGGAAAATACAAAACTTATATTGCAATAGAACTTTCTGCAGATGGACTTCTTTCAAAATATAACGAACGTTTATCTAAGGATGAGTCTTTAAAGGCAGATTACAATTACGAGAAATTTAAAGAAACATTTGACGCTGAAATGTCGAAAATGGGTCAATAATCTATTTGAAATATATTTATTAAGCCTTCGCATTAGCGAGGGCTTTTTTTTTACATTCGTTTTATGAGAATTGACAAATATCTTTGGTGCATTCGTTTATATAAAACAAGAAGTTTAGCAACTAAAGCAGTTAAAGACGGTAAAATATCGGTAAACCATAAAGTGGTCAAAGCTTCTAAAGACTTGGAGGTATCGGATAAGATATTCATAAAGATTGCACCTACCGAAAGAATATTCAAAGTGCTTGCCTTCCCTAAAAGTCGTGTAGGTGCTCCGTTAGTCAAAGACTTAGTTATTGAAATGACCCCGCAAGCCGATCTAAACTTATTGGAAGAAATCAATAGTCAAAAACGATCTAATTATAATCTAGGAATAAAAGGAAGACCCACTAAACGAGATAGACGGGATATGATAAAAACTTTATCTCAAAGAAATGAGTTAGAAGAAGAATAATAAGAAACCCGCGTCATTATGACTCTCTCGCGCAACATCACTTCTACCTCTAATGAACAGCTATGATGCCCCAAAAGCTGAAACATCCAATAAAAAAAGAACCTTTAAACCCCTCCAAATACAGAATAGATGTGGGAATCTCTTTTAACAACTCCTATTACTCAAAGCAGATTTAATACGCAGTTTAAATTATTACGAAAGGTTGATTTCGATCATCCAACCCAAATAAAGAGTACCGTTCCATTAAATAAAGAGCATTAGGTCATCCTCAATTTCATTCCTGCCAATCTCAGCCACTTTCTGTTAATAGCATACCTATAACTTTTTCAAGGCTCCGATTAATAAGAAACAAGGAGTCGAAAAAGCCCCCCCTTAAAACTAAAGGTTCAACCATACTCTTAAACTTAAATTTCACTCCTCTTATTTCAATAGGGCTCAAAGCTTTATGGGCAGTTAAAACGTGTCGATAAATTGAGTATAAAATTACCCTTAAAGCCATTGAGGTATAGAAAACTAACTACTTTTGTAGGCCAATTAAAAATTTGAATATGACTAAAGTTCATAATTACAGTGCGGGGCCATGTATCTTACCCCAAGAAGTATTGCAACAAGCGGCTTCTGCCGTAAACAACTTCGATAACTTAAACCTTTCCATTTTAGAGATTTCTCACAGAAGTCCTTCCTACGTGAAGGTTGTAGATGAAGCCGTTGCTATGGTAAAAGAAATGCTTAATGTACCGGAAGGATATTCAGTAATGTTTCTGCAAGGAGGTGCAAGTACTGGTTTTTTAATGACCATTTATAATTTCCTTACAGAAAACGGAAAAGCAGCATACTCAGATACCGGAACTTGGGCCGCAAAAGCGATTAAAGAAGCTCAAAAGTTTGGCCATATTGATGTTGTTTCTTCTTCTAAAGATAAAAACTACAATTACATTCCAAAAGGGTTTGAAATTCCTAGCGATGCCGATTATTATCACTTCACGTCCAACAACACCATTTTTGGAACGCAATACAAAGCATTTCCAAAATTTGATGGAGTCAAAGTTTGCGATATGAGTAGTGATATTTTTAGTCGCCATATTAACGTAGCAGATTTTGATTTAATTTATGCTGGTGCTCAGAAAAACTTAGGCCCAGCAGGAGCTACTTTATATATTATTAAAGATGAAATGTTTGGTCGCTCCGGACGAAACATACCATCGATGATGGACTTTGAAATCCAGGCATCTAAAGAGTCTATGTTTAACACTCCTCCTGTATATTCTATATACGTAGCAATGTTGAATTTACAGCATATGTTGAAAAATGGTGGCCTTTCTCATTACCAAAGTTTAGCGCAACAAAGAGCAGATCTATTGTATAGCGAAATTGATTCTAATCCATTATTTGCCGGAACTGCAGCAAAAGAAGATAGATCTAACATGAATGCTTGTTTTGCATTAACGGATGAATCTTTAAAAGAAAATTTTGATAAAATGTGGAACGAAGCAAATATCTCAGGTATTAAAGGTCACAGGTCTGTAGGAGGTTATAGAGCTTCCATGTATAACGCTTTACCTATCGAAAGTGTTGAAGTATTGGTAAACGTAATGAAAAAATTGAATTCTTAAGAATCCCTTTGTATGAAAGTATTAGCGAATGATGGAATATCTCCATTAGGAGAAAAAACCCTTAAACAAGCAGGTTACACTATTGAAACACAAAATGTACCACAAGATCAATTAACTGCTTATATCAATGAGCATAGTGTAGATGTGCTTTTAGTAAGAAGTGCAACTACTGTACGTAAAAACCTTATTGATGCATGTCCAAACCTCAAGGGCATTGGTCGCGGGGGTGTAGGAATGGATAACATTGATGTAGATTACGCACGTGACAACGGTAAATTGGTCTTCAATACTCCTGGAGCATCTTCTCAAGCAGTGGCTGAATTAGTTATCACGCATATGATGAGTATGGCTAGAGGTTTATTTGATTCTAACAGAAACATGCCTACCAAAGGAGCTACTGACTTTAAAGTACTTAAGAAGAAGTATGCTAAAGGAATTGAATTACGAGGTAAAACTTTGGGTATAATTGGAATGGGTCGTATTGGTCAACAAACGGCTAAATATGCTTTAGGTCTTGGAATGAAGGTTATTGGGTCAGATCCATTTATGGACAAAGTGACTATTGATGTTCAAGTAGGAGATCATACGGTATCAGTAGATATTAATTCTCAAGATAGAAATACTGTGTTAGCCACTTCCGAATTTATTAGCTTACATGTTCCTGCTCAAGCAGACGGTCAGCCTGTAATTGGTAAAGCAGAATTAGAAAAAATGAAAGAAGGGGTGATTTTAATCAATCTTGCTCGTGGTGGTATTATTGATGAAGCAGAACTAATTCAAGCCTTGAACTCCGGTAAAGTTACCGCGGCAGGTATCGATGTATTTAAAAATGAACCTACACCAAGTGCCGCATTATTAGCGCACGAAAAAATAAGTTTAACACCACATATCGGAGCAGCAACTTTGGAAGCTCAAGATAGAATTGGTGAAGAATTAGCGGAATTTATTCAAGCCAATTTTCCATTAAGCTAAAAAATGAAAATAAAATTGCAAGAATTACAAGGGGAAAAAGGCGAAGGTCTTTCCCCTTCTTTACCGAATGGGTTGAAAAACTATATGATCGACATTGATGGAACCATTACCGAAGATGTGCCCAATGAAGAACCCGAAAGAATGGCTTCTTGCGCTCCCTATCCTGATGCTCTAGAAACACTAAATAAATGGTATAACGAAGGTCATATCATTACATTTTTCACTTCTCGAATAGAAGAACATCGAACGGTTACAGAGAGATGGCTGGATACACACGGCTTTAAATACCATGGTATTTTATTTGGAAAACCAAGAGGTGGGAATTACCATTGGGTAGACAATCACATGGTTCGAGCTACAAAGTTCAATGGGAAATTTACAGACTTGGTAACCAAAAAGAAGAATGTAGAAGTTTTTGAACGATAAGCTTAATCTTCATGATCACATCAGAAGAGTTTAAGTTCGCATTTAAGAGTATTCCTCCGATCCTTTCTGAAAAATCTAAATCTCCACGAACCTTTATTCTATCCATAAAAAAGAAATTTCATAATTGTTCCCTACTGGAGGTCTACGCTAAATCTTTTCCGCACGTAGAGAGCGATTTTTGGAAAGAAAAAATTAAATCTGGAAATTTAACCTTAGATCATCAAAAATCCCTTCCAAATACCCAAGTGAAAGCTGGACAAATAACGCAGCATACCGTAGCTGGGAAACCAGAACCAAAAGTAAATTGGGACATCGAACTAATTCACGCTAATCCTAACTTTTGGGTACTCAACAAACCCGCTCCGTTGCCCGTTCATTCTGGAGGAAGATATCTTTTCAATACCTTAACTG
This sequence comes from Salibacteraceae bacterium, assembly GCA_047610145.1. Taxonomy (GTDB): domain Bacteria; phylum Bacteroidota; class Bacteroidia; order Flavobacteriales_G; family Salibacteraceae; genus CAJXZP01. Next base: position 15,347 of record JBLFZF010000030.1, read on the forward strand.
ATGGGCTGAAAGCCGCATTTCCAGAGCTTAAATTTCATCTAATTAACCGGTTAGATGCAAACACTACTGGAATTGTGTTAGTTGCTCTGAATAAAGAATACGCTCACTTATTAAGTAAACAGTTTGAAAATAGAACAGTTCAAAAAACCTACTTAGCCCTAGTTGAAGGTATACCGACTTCCAAAAAATTTAAAAGTACCGCATCCATAAGCAAAACAAAAACACCAGCCGGAGGAAGAGAACTCGTTCAGGGCAGCAATTCTAAAACCGATTTTAAATTAATAAAATCATTTACAGATACCTCTTTACTGGAAGTTCAACCTCATAGCGGTCACACCAATCAAATAAGATTGCACTTAGCTGGTTTACATCACCCAATTTTAGGGGATGTAGGATATAAGAACCCAACCTACTTTAAAACTAATCCCCTCACGTACCCATCTGACTCCTTGTTTTTACATGCTTGGAAACTGTGTATTACACATCCAGAGACAGAAGAAAAAAAAGAGTTTACCGCAAAACCAAAAACAAAATGGTTACCCTACCTTTAATTATTTCACCGGTAACTGAACAATAGCCATCGTTAATCTACACGTACACATTAACTTTTTATCATCATTAAAAATTTCAATGTCCCATATATGAGATCGTGTACCGATGTGAATGGGTTTAGCAATTCCGTTAGCCAACCCTTTTAAGCCGGGCCTTACATGATTGGCGTTTATAGACTGTCCTACCGCATAGTACTTATCCGGGTCTACCAGCATGGCTGAACCAATACTCCCTAATGACTCTGCAAGAACAACAGAGGCGCCTCCATGTAGAATTTTCATAGGTTGAAAAGTACGCCAATCAATAGGCATAGTTCCTGATACGCTATCCTCACCTATATGGGTAATTCGGATACCCAACGAATCATGAATAGTCTTTCCTACTCTACTTTCCCAATCTTTAACATTATATTTCTTAAACCAAATCATACTTATTTGTACTGAAAGTTACATTCTACTTATTAAAGGCTGAATACCTTTGCGATACAAATTTAGATAATAACATTATGGCTACAATAAAATTAACAACCGAAGGATTCAAAGAAAAGTTCTTTGACTTTACAACAACGCAAGAATGGGAATATAAAGGAAGTGTTCCTGCAATCATAGATTTTTATGCGGATTGGTGTGGTCCATGTAAAATGATAGCCCCTATTTTAGAAGAACTATCCGATGAATATGCCGGTAAATTAGATATTTATAAATGTGATACCGAAGTAGAACAAGAATTATCTTCTGTATTTGGTATTAAATCTATTCCAAGTATGCTATTTGTTCCCGTTGGAGCTCAACCTATGATGCAAGCTGGGGCTTTACCAAAAGAAGCTTTAGAAGAAATTATTAATAAAGAATTAGTATCTAAAAACATATAAATCATTGAAAATTTGTGAGTTGTCAAACAATAAATAGTTCATGGACAATTTGATGATATTTTTTTTAAAAAACAAAAGAAAAAAGATTGTATTTCCTAAAATTGAATGTATCTTTGAGCCATACTTAGGAACACAAGCCCAAAACATATTTCTGCAACTACCGTAGATAAACACATTTAAGAGTAGGGTTAAGTAGATGGTTGAAGAAGACCTTGTCGAGAGACAGGGTCTTATTCCTTTATAGACGTTTTTTTTTTAAAAAAAAACGCTGTCAACTAAAATCTACGCACTTTTAAAAACATTCGGAATTAAAACTTATTGAGCTCTTTAAATATAGTTTGAGTAGGCAAGCCCATTACATTAAAGTAAGATCCTTCAATAGCCGAAATACCAATCATTCCAATCCATTCTTGAATTCCGTAAGAACCTGCTTTATCAAACGGATGATATTTTTTAATGTAATACTCAATTTCAGCATCCTCTAAAACTTCAAAAAGCACTTTAGTAGAAACTGATTTAGAAATCAACTTATCCTTAGATTTCAAACAGAACCCTGTAATTACCTGATGTTCGTTTCCTGATAATGATTTCAGAATAGCGTAGGCATCTTTCGCGTCTTTTGGTTTGCCTAATACTTTGTTATTTAAGATAACCACAGTATCCGCGGTTATATAAAGCTCATTAGCATGGAAACTAGTAAACCAATCTGCTTTTTGAACGGCTAGGTATTCTGCCACTTTAAAAGAACTTAAAGAAGGTGGATATACCTCTTCTCCTTTTGAACTTTGCACTTCAAAACTTACACCCAGCTCTTGCAGTAGTTGCTGACGTCTGGGAGAATTAGAAGCCAGAACAATTTTAAAACCTGCTAAATTTTTAAACATTAAAAAATAATTGATTGTCGATAATATAGCCAAGCGCCCCCAAGAACAAAACCCCAACCACTGATATTATTTTAGTCCAAGTACTTGCTTTCATTAAAAAACCATTGCTTTTCCATAGCGCCACAATATTTAGAATGACTAATAGAATTTCTATTAAAATAAAACTAGAAGAAATAGCGTCTATTAAGTAATACAAACGAACATAAACCAAACCGTATATAGCTACCATAAATAGTAAAGTGGCAAGCGCTTTAGTTTTTTTCTCTCCCAAGGCAATAGGCAACGTATTTGCCCCAATAGTCTTATCTCCAGTAATATCCTCTACATCCTTAATTATTTCTCGAATCAGGGTAATCAAGAATACAAACGCAGCGTACGAAATAAACCAATAGGCCAAGAAGTTAAAGTTGAAATCAACAAATTCAGTAACTTTATTGAAATAGGTAATTTGAACTAATGACACCTCATAAATACCCACTGTTAACGGCACCAAAGCCACAACAAAAGCCACTATGAAGTTCCCCGAAAGAAACTCTGTTTTAAAGTAATGAGAATAAAACCACAAAGAAATAGCAGCTGTTAATTGAATAATTCCATAATTATAATTTCCCAAATGAAACGCTACCAAAAAACTTAATGCCAAGCCAAGAACAGTTGTGATTTGGTACAATGAATTAGCCCTTTCTATCGTTATTAAAGAACCTACTGGATTTCCATTATGGTTTACAGCGTCTGTTTTTTGATCTTTAATATCATTTAAGATGTACCCACCTGCAGCAATGAAAACAACACTACAAATAAGTACAGAAAACCAAATAGGAGTGATTTGAGACTCCAAATCCATTTTTGCCGCCTCGCTTAACATACGAAGCATGGGCTCCATTAATCCATACTTAAGCAAAACCATGGTTAAAATAATAATAACCAAATTTATTGGTCTAAATAGATGTGTGATTTGGGGAGTGTTTGCTTTCATATTACCAAGTTAACTCATTCAAATCTTCCATCCACAACCCCTTTGCACGTAGCACCTTTTCAATAATATCTCTGGCACATCCTTTACCTCCATCAGCATCAGAAATGTATTTTGAAATATCTAGAATTTCACGGGCTGCATTTCGAGGACATGCCGGAATACCTGCGGCTGTCATTACCTGATAATCAGGCAAGTCATCTCCCATATACATGATTTCATTATCCTCTAAATCATACATTACTTTGATATCATCATAACAATCAATTTTTTTGGATACCTTGAGATAGACATCCTCAATTCCTAAACGGTTCAAAGCGCTTTTTACCGCTTCCGAATTACCTCCTGTAATGACACAAATACGTAGCCCTTTACGAATGGCGAATTGAATGGCAAAACCATCTTTAGAATTAAGACTTCGTAATTGCTCTCCGTTAGGCATTACGGTTACCGTTCCATCGGTAAGTACTCCATCTACATCAAAAATTAATGTAGATATATTTGGAAGTAATTTTAAATAATGATCACTCATTTTTTAGACTAATTATTGAATTGCTAATTTCTTTATATAAACTTTGAACCTTCAAATCGTCATTCAAACGGTTTAAATGCTCATCTAGTATATTCATATCCTCTCTTACAGCCGGACCAGTTTGAGCCTCCTTTGGAGGCATTTCAAACGCTTTTTTTACCGTTTCGAGTACCAACGGTTTTAAAATGCTAAAATCCTCGCCTGATTTTTCAAGAATATCGGCTGCTAGGGCATACATGTGATTTGAAAAATTACATGCAATCACCGCAGCTATATGGATATCCTTCCTAACCTGAGCATTAGTTTCTCGAACATCTGCACTTAATTTTAGCGCTAACGTTTCCATCTTCTTTAAAGACTTCTCCGTATTTGATTCAATACAAATAGGTACTTCCTTAAAATTTAGGGGTTGCGATTTTGAAAATGTTTGTAACGGGTAAAACACACCTCTATTGATATGTGAATCCAACATATCCATACTTCTAGTACCCGAAGTATGCACCACAATTGAATTCGTTTTAAGGATCGATTCAGAAATCTCTTTTATTCGATCATCATTTACAGAAAGAATAATGATATCTGGCGTATCCACATCCAGTTTTTCAATGTCATTAATCGCTTTGGCATCCACCTTTTTAGCTAATTCCTTCGCATTTCCGAAGGTTTGACTATGCACCTCTACTATATTGATTCCCGCTTTAAATAAAGCCGTAGCCAAATGACTAGCTACATTACCGGAACCTATAATAGATACATTTTTCATCGGCTCAAAGAAACAAGTTTCAATAGAATTTCACAATAAAACCTACCATTTCATTCGTTTCATTAAATAGGATAATGCGACCATTCCTAAAACACCAATTACGGTCCATATTATGGCACTAGTCGTTTGGCCAAAAATGAATTTACCCATAGCGAATAAAAAGGAATACGTCATCACTAAAGCACTGATCCATAATCCAAATAACAAACGCATATTCGATTTAGGAGCATCCATTTTCATTTGAGCATAAACCGGTCCCCACCACCCATCAGGCTGAATTAATTGGACAAAACTTTCTAATTTTCTAGCTTCAACAGGTGCGGTTAACTTGGTGACCAACAACCAAGAAATAGTAGTGAAAATGACCGTGAAATAAAAGGTTCCTTTGTTTACAATAAATGCTTCACCAAACATGGGGTCTAACACCATATGACCGAAACCATACGCTAAAAATGGAGCTACCATTCCGGTAATCTCGCTCCAAGCATTAATACGCCACCAATACCAACGTAAAATCAATACGGCTCCTAAACCAGCACCTGCTTCCATAATGAACTCCCAAACACCAGAAATACTATTGATTTGAGTCGTTACCATTAAGCCAATCACCATTAATAAAACAGTGGATATTCTAGATACTTTAATGACATTCTTAGGGTTCTCTGCCTCTTTCTTTTTAGCCATGAAAGGCAAATACAAATCGTTTACCATAAAACTGGCTCCCATATTCAGTTGGGTAGAAATGGTACTTAAATAGGCCGCTAAAAAGGCCACTAATAACAAACCTCTTAAACCATTCGGCAAAAAGTCTTGCATGGCATATACGTAACCCAATCGCTGATTAAAGGCATATTGAATTGCTCTATTTATAGTTACATCATCAGTATTTGGTACTGCGGCCATTACCTCCTCCATGGTTTTTCCTTGGTCTTTTAACTCATAAATCAAAGCAGAAGTCGTGGTGTCATCAATGGCATATTCGGGTGCATATAATGTTATGGCGGCTAATGCTACAATAATCCAAGGCCAAGGTCTTAAAACGTAATGTGCTACTTGAAAAAATAAGGTCGCTTTAAGTGAGTCCTTTTCTGTTTTCACACTCATCATTCTTTGGGCAATATATCCACCACCACCCGGCTCAGAACCTGGATACCAACTGGCCCACCATTGGACGGCAACAAAGGCTAAAAACGCCCCAATACTTACGGAGAAAACATGGAAACTAGAAGATACCCCTCCGTCCAAACTTGGAAAGAAATCGAAATAATGACTGGGTAATGTTTCTGTAATCGTAGCCATACCACCAACCTCAGGAGCATCTAAAACTAAATAGGCTAAAATAACGGTACCGGTCATTGCCACAATAAATTGCACCGTATCGGTAATTGCTACACCCAATAAACCAGATAAAGAGGCATACGTTACTGCAATAGCCATTGCCCCAAAAGTGTAATAATATACTTCGGATTCTGGAATATTGAAAAACGTAACCAATAATGTATTCAGGGCTAGGTTAACCCAACCAATCACCATAGCGTTCATTAGAATTCCTAGATATACCGATTTAAAACCACGTAAAAACTTGGCTTCTTTACCACTATAGCGAATATCAATGAGTTCCAGCTCAGTAACAATGTTGGCACGCCTCCAATACCTAGAAAAGAAAAATGTGGTTAACATTCCTCCTGCTAAAAAACTCCACCATAACCAATTCTTCGAAACCCCACCTTGTGCCACCAACTCCGAAACCGCTAATGGAGTGTCGGCAGCGAACGTAGTAGCTACCATACTGATACCTGCAATATACCAAGGCAAATTCCTACCTCCTAGAAAGAAATTAGTTAAACTGCCTTCGGCTTTCCCTTTGAGGCTAATACCAATAACTAAGGATAGGATTAAAAACCCTACTATTATTGACCAATCTAAAATTGATAATTCCATTTCGAATAGTTTTAACAAGAATAAACTTTATTCAAACTAGATGGAAAGATGATTTAGAAAGGATTTACAGAATGTTTTAACAATGGGCAAGAGGCAGTCCAAGAAGTATGCTCATATAAAGTAGGATACAACACCGGCATGTCATCGCAGAGTATTACCAAGTATGGGGAAGTGAACTTGATGCGGTAGTTAGTTGTAATTCTCGATAAGTTAGATTCTAACGAACTAACTTTTAAAACAGCTACGCTGTTTTTCCCTTGGCGAAGGGAGTTAGAGGGATTGAATCTCTAAAATAAAAAACAATCAACTCCAAACAATAAAAGCAAAGGGCCTAAAGGTCCCTGAGGGATAGTTCAAAGAACTATCTCTTTTAATAAAATGCATTGAACCTATCCAAAAACCGAAGCAAAAACAAAGGTCCCTGAGGGTTTGGGTGAAACCCAAATGTCTCGAAGGGCCGGGTTACAAATATTTAACACAAACCTATCCTCTCAATGGTTTTCTCGTTGTTACTAATGAGCTATACTCGTATCACCCAGATATTAAACTTTTTACTACTCCAAAACCAATTTAAAAAACCTATTACTCATATTATTAGTTGTATACACTAGTACATTTAGCTTTACCCAAGGCGAATACAATAATTGGTGTTTTGGTCCGGGTACGTGGATGGATTTTAATAGTGGAGCACCCATATTAAAAACATGTTCCATTAATTCGGTTAATTCTGCAAGTACCATTTCTGATAAAAACGGAAACCTTCTTTTTTATGGAGATAGCGACTCGGTTTGGAATAAAAACCATAGCGTTATACCTAATAGTGGTAATTTATTCGTTGCGGGAGCAAATCAATTTATCAACTTTTTACCTTTTCCCTGTAATGATTCTTTATTTTATATTATTCATTCTGGGGTCGCACCCTCAAACACTTCAATTCTTAATATTTATTATTCCGTAATTAATATCCATGCTAATGGCGGTCTAGGTGCAATCACAATACAAAATGTAATTATTGACTCTAATATTATTATTGCTACTGCAATGGCGCGACATGCCAACAACAAAGATTATTGGATTGTGTATCAAATGTCAGATACCAATATTTACCATGCCCGTCAAATTAGTTCTTCAGGCATTGGGCCTGTAGTCGTCTCGCAAGGAGGTTCTAATAAATATTATGATCGTGGACTTATTAAACTTTCACCAGACGCCAGTCATTTTGTTAATTGTAATACAATAGGGAATACTATTGATTATTTTGATTTTGATAATAACTCAGGATTACTACCCAATTGGTAATCCATTTAACCCCACTTTTATGGCTAAAACAATGATTTCCGTATTAACCCAAGAAAAATGGTTGGAAGATCAACTTTGCTTTTGTATTGATAAATCTAATTTCTGTTTAGGTATTCACAGTAATCAGCAACAGGTCATCCTTGATTTTATAACGAACAATACAATGGCAGATCATATACTGTTGGTTAAACCCTCTTCTTAGTATTGTATATCATTAGATGAATCCAACTTAAGGAAGTTTGCCAAAATAAATCTCGTTGTTGTAGGAAGCCATATTCAAGAAGAGCACATCCCTTTAATTCAAAGAAGCAATATAAGTGGCTACCTTACTTACGCTGATCTTGTTCCAAAAACCATTAATGAACTGGTTGTTAATCTTCAAAAACAGGGTTACCACTCCAACCAACAAATACCGCTAGAATACTGGAAGAAAAGACCCAAATCTATTCAAGACCACCGCAGTCCATCTTTTACTGCTGCTGAACTAAAAATTCTAAATCATTTGTGCCATGGTTTTGCTAGTGCTGAGATTAGTGAAATTATCAATACGGGCACATCCAATGTGCAAAATCATCTTACTCGTATTAAACAGAAGGCAATGGTTACCTCTACTCTCGAATTAGTGGTAGTTAGCGTTGCAAATAACTGGGTCGAATTAAAACGAAATCATTTCAAACGCCACAATCCTTTTATCAAAAAACAAACACAATGACATTTTGTCGTGTGGCTCAAAGTGCACATAAAAAACGGGTTTTTAACTCCCTAATTTCATCTAAAAAAAAACATAAAAAATTGATTGTCAATTATTTAATACTTAATGACATTTTTCGAAATTGTGGTTCAAACACTATAACACTTGCATGCTTCTTTACTCCAAATTTACCCTCGGCAATCATGCCACTTCAACTTAATACTTTTCGTAATGAAAAAAACACTATTACTAATGGTGGCAGGTGCCACTTTAATGGCTTCGTGCTCCAAAGAAACAATGGAAGCAGACGCTTCTGCACCAACCGCACAAATGAGCATGGCTTCTGGGCAATCAGAAGTAACCCAAATCACCAATTTTTTAAGTACCTACGAATCTTGGAAAATAAACTCAAATACGCCACTTGCGGATATGACCAAAGAAGATGCGGTTTGGTTAATGGAGGCGAGTATAAATTACAAAAATGCATTTCAATTTAGCTATTGGGAAGACCAACATACTAGCGAAAGCGATTATTTCCCTTCTGTTTCTAGTACGAACGTATTAAACTTTACTGGAGCTTCTATTTTAAATACATTTACCGCTATGGATGTCGCAATACAAAACCAAGTACAAGCCCAAAGTCACGACATGGTTTTACTGGTAGATTTATTTTTGGTTGAAACAAATTCAGATCAAATTGGAATGCGTGGGGTTTCTGCTAATGCCTTGCCTTTATCCTCTCTATCGAGCCCTTTGCAAATAGGTAGTGCTGATTATTGGTATGCTGGTACAAATTGGGGGAAGTGCGCATCCTATTCAGGCCAAAATCCAGGGGAAAATGCAGCTGAACGTACGGAAGATATTGTTAATCACAACTGGTGGTATAATCATTATAGAAATTCATTCAATCCTCAAGATGTAATTTATCATACTAATTTAAGTTATTCTTTTGTCGGTTGGGGTCAAACCAATTGTGATCCTTTTGGGAATATTCCAGAAACCCAATGTATCGACCCTACAGGAATGGTTAGCGCGTTACAAATGAATGAAAATTCAATATTCTGCAATATACCTTCTGAAAATCAGTTAATTGTATCTGATATCCATGCTGAAACTTTAGGAAGTAGTGAGGTGTTTCATAATAGTCACAATGATTATGGTATACCGCATGTTCAATAAAACCAATAGAGGTGAGAATATTCTCACCTCTTTCTTTTCTGAATTGGGCAATACGTTAATCTTAAACTTGACGACTAAATCAAAATTATTTAACAATAAATGATATTATTAACAGTTTGTTTTTTTATCCAAAAAATGTTCACCTTGACCAAATATTATAAAACAATTCAGTTCCTTTTTTTACTGGTTTTTAGCACTAGTATTCATGCCCAAACTTGGGAGAAATCTAACTCAACAAAAAAAAGTGAACAATATCCATGTTTAATAAAACATCAGAATAAAATTCTTTTAACATTTCATATCCCAAATACGGATTCAAAAATTGAAATTCATACCATAGATTCAATAGGTAATGAGGTTAATAAAGATGAGATTTTACCAACCAGTAACTTTGAATACACTTACATTTCTAAAAGTGTTTTAGTACATGATGATTTATACTTTATGGGTACATCCATTAACATAAATAATAATGTTGAAAGTTTAACTTTCATAAAATATAACTTGGACACAAAAACTTCCACCCAAATAAATTATCCAAAAAATGATACAACAGATAGATTTTTCGATTATTCCATTATTAATAATGCTTTATTCGTTTCAGGAAGAGCTGCAATTACTAATCAAACATTCAACTATGCATTTATAAAAGAATTTGATCTAAACGGAAATCTAGTAAATGAAAATTATTTCCCTAATTATTTTTTTTCAACAGGTTATTTATGGGGCTCTAACCCCAATAAGTTTTCCGCCAGAACCTTAAATCACTTTGATTTTCGATTTGATAGAAACGGGTTCATACCTAAAGACACGATTATCACTTCCATTAATTCATCAACCACCGCAGGAGTAGTAAATTCAAATTACAATAAAAGCACTCATTACCTTTCAGGCAGGTACGCTGATACAATTCCAGGCACAAGATTTTGGTGTGAAACTCTTAAAATTACAAATGACTCAGTCCTTTCCAATAATTACAGGTTTGGAAAACCATATAAACAAAACCGGATGCACGGCTTAATACCTCTAGCCCAAGTTGACTCTAACATTATTTATTTGATAGGTACAACCGCAACAAAAATTGACCTTCAAATCAGTCCCGACCCAGCTGAAATAGCCCTTTTTAAAACCAATCAAAATGGCGATACCTTATTCATGAAGTATTACAAAGGAGAAGTAAAATATATTGCCAATTCAATAATTGCCACCCCAGATGGTGGAGCCTTAATTGCATCTAGTAAATACGATTGGAATTCGCCATACCCGGACCAGTGGGACATTCATTTACTTAAGGTAGATTCTTTAGGTAATTACACTCCGCTAGGAGAAGAAGAAATAATTGAACCAAACAAATCTATTGCGGTCTACCCAAATCCTGCTCAACAATTCATTACCATTTCCGGAGTGAGTTCTTTCCCATCTCAATTTACCGTATTCGATATTACAGGAAGAGAATTACATACAGAAACACTTCATTCACCTACTCAAAAAATAGATGTATCAAAATTACCTAAAGGGGCAGTTATTTATATAGTAACTTCCTCCAAGAATAGTTACTCTGGTAGGCTGGTTCTAAATTAGATTATCGCTGTCCAACTTTTACCCCGAGCGAAACCACCATCCTATTTCATTTATGCCATGGATTTACTAGTGCCGAGATTAGCGAGATAATGGGCACCAGCCCTTCTAATGTGCAAAATCATCTTACTCGTATTAAACAAAAGGCAATGGTTACCTCTACTCTCGAGTTAGTGGTGGTTAGCGTTGCAAATAACTGGGTCGAATTAAAACGAAATCATTTCAAACGCCACAATCCTTTTATCAAAAAACAAACACAATGACATTTTGTCTTGTGGTTCAAAGTGCACATAAAAAATGGGTTTTTAACTCACTATTCGCACCTTAAAAACATAACGTGTTGATTAGCATTAACTTACCACTAGGTAACATTTTTCGAAATTGTGATTCAAACACTATAACACTTGCATGCTTCTTTCCTCCAAATTTACCCTCGGCAATAATGCCATTTTAACTTTTATATTTAATTATTATGAAAAACCTTTTTTCAAACCAAACACCTAACAATAGGAAAAACAATTGGGCCGGATTATTTACAGCCATCTCCCTTTTATTTTTCACCACAAACCTTACTGCACAAATTAAAGTATGGAGCAATAACCATGTAACTACAGGTTATTCGACTGCTGCACCTAACGAACAATTCAATGTAAATGGAGACTTTTATCTTCACCCTACTAATACCCAATCAGGTGGTTTCTACTTCGAAAACTATTATAATAACGATTATGGAAATGCAGCTTCTTATTTCAACGAGCCAATTTTAAGGCCTCAATTTGGGATGTCAATGTGGTTAGGGAACTCAGGATCCCAACTTTACCGAGTTTATACAAGAAGCCTATATCATAGTGATGGAATATATACATTTTCGGATAGAAGATTAAAAACAAACATTGTCGAATGGAATGAAAGTGCATTAGCCAAACTTATGCGTTTAAATGCCTATAGATATGATATGGATCCAACGAAGTTGGAAGGTATTCCTGAAGGAAAAAAAGATCAAGTATTAGCGGAATCAAAGAATAAAATTGGTTTTATGGCTCAAGAAATTCAAGTGGAATTTCCTGAAGTTGTTAAAACTGCCAGCGAAAATGGATACTTAGCGGTTGACTATACGATGATGATTCCTGTATTACTAGAAGCTATCAAAGAACAACAAGCGTTAATTTTGGAATTACAGGCCAAAGTAATTGCTCTTGAAACTAAATAAACCAAGAAATATGAAATGGTTTATTAGTTTTTTGGTACTAACTCTTAGTGTAGAGTTAGGTGCACAAACAACGGCAATATCGGTTATTGAAAATCCAGTTATTTCAAATTTAAGCGAAATACAGGAAAGAATGAGCGCTAGAACTGCTGTAGAAGAATATCTATTTGTAAATATTGATGTAAATAGTTTGCAAAATGAAACAAGCGTAAATTTCCAGTTCTTCGATCTTGACCTTATCATTAATCGTGATAAATTGGACAGAAGATCCGAAACCAATTATACATGGTATGGAATTTCTGAAGATAGAACTGCTACTGCGGTTTTAACCGTCATTGACAATAGTGTTACGGGTATGATTTCTAATTCTTCTGGAAATTATAGAATTGAAACTTTTGGGAGTACAATGGTTTTAGAACGAATAAATCAAAGTAAATACCCAAAAGAAGATTGCTCAAATTTCAACGATACCGAATCTACAACTCCAAGTAATTACAAAACTGAAGGTGATGAACCCGACCCTCTTGATTTACCCCCAAATGAGTGTAAACTAAGAGTGTTGGTAATGTACACTCCTCAAGCACAAGATGCTGCAGGCACCAATATGGAGGCCCTAGCTCAACAAGCTGTAGATGAAATGAATTGGTCTTTTAGTAACAGTAATATCTATCGTGAGGTGGAATTGGTTTATGTTGAGGAAATTGCCTATTCTGAATCAAATGATATGGAGTTTGACACAAAACAATTTAGAGATGATAATGATGGTGTTATGGACGTGGTTCATTCTTTACGTGAACAGTATGCTGCTGATGTCTGTGTCTTAATTTTTGATAACAAAGCTCATACTAATCAATACTGTGGAATGGCTGCAGCATTGCGTTCATCAAGCAAAAATGCCTTTGTTTCAGTCTCTTGGGATTGTGCAACAGGATACTATTCCTTTGCACATGAAATTGGACACCTATTTGGTTGTCAACATGCATGGGCTGATGTTACAAATCAAACTTTAGATAATGACGCTCCTCACGCTCATGGTTATAAAGACCCCAATGGAGGATGGAGAACACTGATGTCATATACTTGTAGTGGGAGTGGTTGCACTAGATTACCATATTGGTCTAATCCCACTGTATATTACAATGGCCAGGTTATGGGTAGTTCTTCTGAAAATAATGCGCAAATGATTGAGGATAATTTTGACCGAATGATGTTTTTAAGTCCTAATGGTCAATCTCTTACCGTTACCAATAATGATGTAAATGGAACTTGGAGTAAGACTATTTATGCTGGCGGTACCATGCAAACTTCTGGATATGTAAATATTCAATGGGGTAGAAACTATAGGTTTCGAGCAGAAGAATCGATTTTGATGGAAGCTGGATTTGAAGTGGAAGGCGAAGCTGAATTTGAAGCAATAGTATTAGCTTGTGGCGAAGAAGGCTCTGGAAGATTGGACTATTCTGAGTTACCAGATTTATTATTCAAAACAAAAAGTGGTATTAGTGATACTCCTGTCTCAAATATTATTAACTTATACCCCAATCCAGTTCTAGATGATATTAACATCAATAATATTCCTTCTGGAATTAAAAATTGTGACCTTACGATATATTCTGTAGATGGAAAGAAACAATTAAGCATATCAGGGATCTCATCTCATAACGGTGCTCTTAATCCTTTCAACGTTAGTAAATTACCAAAGGGTGTTTATTACTTAGAACTCGTTTCTGACGGGAATAATGTTTCAATTTATAAATTTGTTAAAGAATAAACTCATGAAAAATACACTAGTTTTATTAAGCTTGATTTTTTTATTAGGAGCATGTAAAAAAGATGAGGAAATTCACGAATGTCCCGAGCCTTACGTTACTTATACTAGTATCCGTAATAATGGTGATACTGCTGATAAAGTACGAGTTTCTATTTTATCGGGTAGTAATGAAAACCAAGAATGCACTGGTTATTTCATGATGGTTCAGGGAACAGACTCCTTAGTGGACAAAGGGGTTAATATGTATAAAATTATTAATCCAATACCTGACTCTATTAAAAATAACACTAACTATGGTAATACCGAATGGTTAGTAGATGTTACCTACCTAGGAGTCGGAATTGAATGTTTGATAAGTGCTCAATTTAAAGATCCAGTTCCCGGTGGCATAGCATATCCTGACAATATTGAGCTAGTTGAGGTTACCAATTTTGAACCTTACCAATAGTAGTCTTGTGCGTTTTTTTAATTAATAGCATTTGTAAGCATAACCGAAAAGAACCTAGTTAGGACCTAGGTTCTTTTTT
>JBLFZF010000031.1:0-30109 GCA_047610145.1 Salibacteraceae bacterium
ATGGGCTAAAAAACATCCAACTAGTTTTAGGACAAAACAACTACGCACGACTTAGATTTGGTGTAGGCAGTGAATTTAACCCAGGGTCTCAGGTAGACTACGTTTTAGGTAAATGGAGTACAGAAGAAAAACAGCTTCTATCAGAGCGCTTAACAACTTGTGGCGATCTCATTAAATCATTTTCTAGTTTGGGATTAGGACAAACCATGACCAATTTTAATAACAAGTAAAATCACTTCCTTACTTATTTTAAAATCATGGTAGTTGAACCTACCTCATACCCTTCAATGTAAGCTTTAACAAAATACTGACCCGGAGTAAGCATATTTACCACATCCCAATACATGCATAAATCAAGTTCTTGATTTTCGTAGTTAACCTCTTTCTTCCCACTGTATAATACCCGTCTTCCATCTAACATAAACGTATTTGAATTATCAGACCTCTCCGCTAAAACGGTACCTTTGGGGGTCAGAATACGCAAATAAACCATCTTTTTACCTGCCTCTGTTACCTCATTATCATCAATAGTAAAACAGGCTTTTATTTTTTCAGTAGTGCTGGCCCTTGATGTTTCTTTATGTACGCTATTCCGTTTAACTCTTTGTCCGTAAGCAGTAAAGTTTATGGTAGCTAACTTTGCCCCTAAACGAACTTTATCTTCCAATTCAGAATTGTTCTCCCTCAATTTGTCATTTTCCACTTCCTGAGCTCCTAATTCATCTTTCACAAATAAATTTTCCGCTCTTAACTCCACATTTTCCGTATTTAAGGAATCTATGGTTCTTACATAGCCTTTCATTATTTCACGAAGAGTTGATGCCTCTTTTTTCAATTTATAAATAGACCAATTATACTTTTTAGCATCTGCCATTAGGTTATCTACCCTATCCTTTTGATCTGTTAACTCTACATTTATAGAGTCATTATTGGTCATTAAAGAATCGTACTCTCCAGCCATCAATTGCAAGTCTCGCATAACTTCTAGCTTTTCGTCCTCAGAAGTTTCATAAGAACCATCGCAATCAGCCAAGGCAGACTTTAGTTTACTATTTTCAGTCACTAAAAAAATTCCAATCCCCGAGATAAGCACTAAAAGTGCAATCAATACATATTGAACAATTGGTTTCTTTTGGTTTTCTTCCTGATTTTCCATACTTTAGACCTATATATGACTCAAAAGTATTCCAAACCTTCAACTTTAACGACTCTTTTAACGGATTTTATAGCTTTAATGTATCCTGAAATCTGCATTGGGTGTGGTGATGCACTAAAACATTCCGATACCATGATCTGCTTTACCTGTTCAATAGATTTACCCATTACCCACTTTGAACATCATCCAGACAATCCGGTAGAAAGGTTGTTTTGGTTCAAAACACAAATAGAATCAGCTATGGCTGGATACTTTTTTTCAAAAAAAAGCAGAATGCAAAAAATGATTCATTCCTTTAAATATCAGGGAAACGAAGAAGCAGCCATTTTCATGGGCGAAAAAATAGGTCACATGCTCCAGTCAAGTCAGAGATTTTCAACTATTGACATAGTAGTTCCAGTGCCGTTGCACGAAGAAAAAATGAGACTCAGAGGTTATAATCAAGCAGAAAAAATTGGTCTAGGAATTTCGAATATATTAAACATTCCCTTAGTCACTGAATCTCTTATCAGAAACCAACACAACGCCACACAAACTAAGAAAACATTATTTAATAGATGGGAAAATGTAAATAGCATTTTTACCGTTGTTCAACCCGAAAAAATAGAACATATGCATGTTCTAATAGTCGATGACGTTATCACATCTGGCTCAACTATTGAGGCATGCGCAAAAACAATTCTGAAACTACCCAGCACCAAAATCAGCATTGCTTCGGTAGCTGTAGCTACAGGCTAATATTTTCAAAGTGTTTAAGATTATTAAATACCTTTCTAACGTAGTTTGACATACTATATTTGCAACATGTCGGAACAGCTTCATATTTCTAGAGAAAGTAAGTTAGAAGCCTATAAAGGGCTTCTAACTCAACTTGCTAGTTTAGTTAAAGATGAAACAAACATCATCGCTAATTTAGCTAACATCTCCAGTGCCATTCACATGACTTTTAATTATTTATGGGTAGGATTCTATTTAGTGGAAAACCATCAACTTGTTTTAGGACCATTTCAAGGTCCGATTGCTTGCACCAGAATATCTAAGGGTAAGGGTGTTTGCGGAACCTCTTGGAAAGAAGAATGTACTATTATTGTAAAAAACGTCAACGATTTCCCTGGTCACATCTCCTGTAACTCAGCAAGCGTTTCTGAGATTGTAGTTCCCCTATTCAACCGGTCCAAAAAAGTAGTTGGTATTTTAGATATCGATTCTACTACTGAAAGTGAATTTGATACTACCGACAAACACTATTTAGAGCAAGTAGCTCAGCTTATTTCTTATTTTATTTAGCTCTATGAAATTTTATACTGTTGTTCTTCTTATTGCCACTTCGATAACGTTAATACAATGTGCTCAACCCCGAAATCTGTCGGGTGGTCAAAAAGACACAAGTTCTCCTAAGGTTTTACATCTAAGCCCTAAAAATTTATCCACTAATTTTACCGGTACTTCCATTGCTATGGATTTTGATGAATACGTTAAAATCATGTCTTTAGCCAGTGAATTAGTCGTTTCGCCACCATTATCTTATCCTGTAGAATATAGAATGAAAGGTAAGCGCGTATTTTTTGACATCAGAGATACACTAAAAGCAAATACAACTTACAATTTCAACTTTGGAACCGCCATTGTTGATTTGAACGAAGGAAATTCTCTAGACAGCAACCTGTTTGTAATTTCAACAGGAGACTTTATAGATAGCGGATTAATTTATGGTAGCGTTAAAGATGCCTACACCCAAAAACCGGTTGAAAATGCTACCGTAATCCTTTACCATCATACCGCAGATTCTGCCTTATATAACGGAAACCCATTGTACGTGACAAAAACAGACAATGAAGGAGCGTACCAGCTTAGATTCTTGAACAATACTGAATACCAAATTTTCGTACTAGCTACCCCTGGAGAAAATTTTAAATATGTGCCATTAACGAAAGTGGGGTTTAGAAAAGAGACATTGAAACCCGATGGAACTATTCCCATTAACTTTTCCGTTTTTGAAGAACTCGATACTGCACAATACATATCCAAAGAATTCTCTAAAGAACATTTCTCATTTGTAGTGAGTACGAACATAGATTTAAAAGAACCCTCCTTCAAGTTTTGGCCAATTAATGATACCATGAATTATATCATTGAAGAGATTCGATCAGATAGTTTCAAAATTTGGATTCCAGGCGACAAGAAAATTGATACCGTTGAAGTCTATATTACTGATGAATCTGGTTTTTCAGATACTGCCAAAATATCAATGTCTGAGCGTAAAATGTTTTACAAAAAACTTAAAAGAAAGAAAGAAACAGCTAGTCCTGTTAAAGTAAATATAGGAACAAAAAATGGAGTTCACCACTATTTTGACACCCTCAGACTTTCATTTAGCCGACCTTTAGACCATTGGAAAGTAGATAGTATGTTATTTGTTCAAGGCACTGATACTATGGCAATGAAAAAAGCTATCCAAACGGGTATAATAGAGGTGAAAATCCCAGAAACTAAACGAGGTACTTCTAGACAACTTCGATCTATTGCCGTTACGCATGAGTGGGAGCCATCAACCGACTATGCCTTTATTTTTAACTCTGGCTCTTTTATCGACATCATTAATCAAACAAATGACACGACCATTTTAAAATTCAAAACTAAAAACTTTGAAGATTATGGAAGTTTTAGGTTTACCGTAAAAGTTCCAAATTATGACCAACCTCTTTTACTTCAATTATTAAATAGTAAAGGGGAATTTCTAAGAGACTATAAAATAAAATCGGGCGATGAAGTTTACCATGAGTTAGCTATTCCGGGAACATATAAGTTTCGTTTAATTTTAGATAGGAATGGTAATAATAAATGGGATACAGGCGACCTTTCTAAAGGAATTCAACCGGAAGAAATGGTATATTATTCTGGAACTGTAGATATACGAGCTAATTGGGACATGGAAGAAACTTGGAAAGTAGACATTAAATAACTACTTCGAAATCGTCTCTATCGTTCAAAAATTTAAACTTTTTTTGGGTTGACTCTATTTCCTCTTTAGTTATAACCACCTCTAAAATATGTTCTTTACCCGGAACACTAGTTGCGATCTCATTACCAAGAGGGCCTAAACAAATACTATCACCGCTATGGTAAACACCATTACCGTCATTTCCTACCCTGTTCACACCAATAACAAAGGCTTGATTTTCAATAGCTCGTGCGATTAACAATTGTCGCCAAAAAAAACTTCTACGCTCGGGCCAATTAGCCACATAAATAGCCAGATCATATCCTACGTCATTTCTACTCCATACTGGAAATCTAAGGTCATAACAAATTAAAGGCATAATTTTAAAGCCTTTCAAATGAACTATAATTCGCTCATTTCCTGATTCGTAGTGATCTCCTTCCCCCGCCAAAGAAAATAAATGACGCTTATTGTAACAATCATATGAACCGTCTGGTTTCATCCAAAATAAACGATTATAAAAACGTCCTTTCTCTTCAATAACTAAACTTCCAGTAATTACACAATTATTGGTCCTCGCAGATTCTTTAAGCCATAAAACACTTGGCCCAGAAACATCTTCTGCATTCTTCTTAGGATTCATTGTAAACCCCGAGGCAAACATTTCGGGTAAAACAATTAAGTCTGGCTCCGAGTTAATCTCTCTAATCTTTTGAGTAAACATATTTAAGTTAGCCTCTCTATCCTCCCAAAATAGAGAAGTTTGTACCAAACAGATTTTTAGTTTACTCATCACATCAGATTACATTGTAGCAATACACTTCAACTCAATGGCAATTGGAGTAGGTAGTGCGTTTATTTCTATGGTAGTTCTGCAGGGTTGTACTTCCGAAAAGTACTCCGCATAAATTTTATTAAACGTTAAAAAATCACGTTTCATATCCACTAAAAAAACGGTCACATCCACCAAGTTTTCCCATTTAGAACCAGAAGCTTCTAACACCGCTCTCACATTTTGAAAAACGGCATGACATTGCGCTTCAAAATCAAATTTTACAAAATGTCCATTCGCATTCACTTCTAATCCAGGAACCTTTGAGTCAGAACCGTCAGAGCCAGCAGTACGCGGACCAACACCAGATAAAAACAATAGATTTCCTACGTGTCTCGCATGTGGATAAGCTCCCACAGGTTTCGGGGCATTACTGGCATTAATTCTATCTTGACTCATAATTTATTTTTTGCTAAAGGACAAATGTAGTTATTTGCATATAAAATAAGTTCTACTTTTTTTATCGATTTTAGATCTACCCTTTATCTTTTACAGAAATAAGAAACGCTCATTAACTCTCGTTTTCTATCTTTGAAATGAATTTTTATCCATTTATTTGGAGGTAACAACTGAACACGAAATCGGACATGGACGATAAATTTAAAAGATTAAACGACATAAAGAAAGAAGCCCTTTTGGGTGGCGGTCAAAAACGTATTGATTCTCAACATAAAAAGGGTAAGCTTACTGCCAGAGAAAGAATCCATTTCCTTTTAGATGAAGGGTCATTTCAAGAGATAGGTCAGTTAGTTACACACAGATCTACTCTTTTTGGATTAGATAAACAAAAATTTTTAGGGGATGGTGTCGTTACTGGCTACGGAAAAATTAACGGAAGGTTAGTCTATGTTTTCTCGCAAGATTTCACTGTTTTAGGAGGTTCTCTAGCGGAAGCCCATGCGGAGAAAATTGTTCGAGTAATGGATTTAGCTACGAAAAATGGAGCTCCAATTCTTGGTCTAAATGATTCAGGTGGCGCGCGTATTCAAGAAGGAGTTGTTTCTTTAGGTGGCTACGCTGATATTTTTTACAAAAACACATTAGCTAGTGGTGTTATTCCGCAACTATCTGCAATTATGGGCCCTTGTGCTGGTGGTGCTGTATATTCTCCAGCGCTTACAGATTTCATTATGATGGTGGAAAACACCTCTTATATGTTTGTTACCGGACCTAATGTAGTAAAAACGGTTACCCATGAGGTCGTTAGTTCTGAAGATTTAGGAGGGGCATCAGCACATTCTGTAAAATCAGGTGTAAGTCAGATAACCGCTGCAAACGAAATTGAAGCCTTTGAGAAGTTACGAAATTTACTTTCCTATTTACCTCAGAATTGTGAAGAGAAAGCCCCTTCAATCCCCTATAAATTTGGGAACGAAAAGAGGATTGAACTAAACACGATTGTTCCAGAAAACCCAAATCAACCTTATGACATTCATGACATAATTAATGGCATTATTGATTATGACTCATTCTATGAAATTCATAAGGAATATGCCGATAATATTGTGGTAGGTTTTGCTAGGTTAGGGGGTAAATCTGTTGGGATTGTAGCTAATCAACCCGCTGTTTTAGCTGGCGTTTTAGATATAAACTCATCTAAAAAAGCGGCCCGGTTTGTTCGTTTTTGTGATGCATTTAACATCCCACTTTTAGTACTTGAAGATGTTCCTGGATTCTTACCCGGTACAGACCAAGAATGGAACGCTATTATTACTAATGGCGCCAAGTTATTATATGCTTTTTGCGAAGCTACCGTTCCAAGAATTACCGTTATTACCCGTAAAGCGTATGGTGGCGCTTATGATGTAATGAACTCTAAGCATATTGGTGCTGACATGAACTTTGCTTGGCCAGGAGCTGAAATTGCTGTCATGGGAGCAAAAGGTGCCGCTGAAATCATTTTCAGAAATGACATCAAGTCTGCCGAAGATCCAGAAGCAGTTTGGAAAGAAAAGGAAGCAGAATACGCTAAAGAGTTTGCGCATCCTTACAGGGCAGCCTCTAGGGGTTATGTAGATGATGTAATTCTACCTGAAAATACACGAGAGAAGCTGATCATTGCATTTGAGAGCTTAGAGAATAAGGTAGAATCCCTACCTAAAAAGAAACATGGTAATATTCCATTATAATAAAAGGGGGGGAGCTGCGGCTACCCCCCTTTTATTATAATTTTTTTATCCAACACTTTTACTATGACCGGCTTGCCTTTTTTTATTTTATCATTTGCCTATTTCACCGAATCTAATAGACATTTACGTTTTTGTTACCAGAACCATTAAAAGCAAAAATGATAGGATAGTTTCAAGCTCAAAACCTAAAAAAACCGAATTAACAAACATTAATTAAAACTTCTATCTCTACAATACTTTAACGCCATCACCTCCTTGTTCACGTTAAACCTAAACAAATGCGAATTATAGGATGGATTAGATGAGTAGTAAACATAAAAACATCATTAATCGAAGATTAATTTACTCGAAATTAAGCACTAATAAATTATATTTACCTTGTGATTAATAGTTTCCGTATTATGCCAAAGTTATCTTTAGAAAAACTTATTCTGTCTTTATCGCAAGGAGAACTGCGCGCATTTAGTCTTTCCATAAAAAAAGATAAAAACCCCAGTTATTACACCTTATTTAACGCCATTAGGTCAGGTAAATATAATGACCAACAAAAGAAGGATAATAATGAAATTCAAAGGCGGAATTATCTCTACAACAATATTCTAGAATCTTTAGTTAAAAGCTCTAGAACCATTGATTCTCAAATCGCTAAAGGACTTCACCATTTAGAAATACTGCATAACAGGCAACTTAACAAAGAAGCATGGAAAGAACTTGAAAAGGTAGAGAAGCTAGCTAACAAGCATGAAAGGTTTGGATATGTGATACAGATACTAGAATGGAAAAAAATTCTTGGCGTTAGTTTGGGCGCATTTTCTGACGAAGATTACAACGCGGTTTCCATTTCGGAAAAGGAAACCATGGATAAGTACAAAATGTATTTATTGGCCGCCAATTCTTATCATAAACTAGCTCAAAAGAAACAAAATCATGGCTATTTACACGGCCTAAACAATTTGCCGGATTTTGAATATTTACAGACCATTGATAACACAACACTGCCTAAGCGTACTCTTTACTTTCAACGAATGGCTAAAGCAATACACTTATGTTTAACCCAAGATATTCCTGCTCAATATGACCTTACGAAACTAATTGTAGAAGATGCTGCAGTTATTAATGAGGCAAATGAATGTTTACAAGCCTATTTCGAACATTTAACGAGTTGCATTTGTATGGGCTATTTTGAAGAGTTACTTGAATTATTTCAAAAGCTTAAATTAGATATTAAAAAAGGAAAATTTGGTAGTTCCCCAAACATCGGACATAAACTGTTTTACTATGCAGCCAACTACGAAATAATGTCTTACGCATACATGGGAAACCCATCCCAATTAAAGCTCAAAATTAAAGAAGTAGAGCTAGGTATTAGCAAAAGAAATGAAAACCTCTCTACCGAAATAAAAATAACCATTTATTCAGCCTTAAAAATGGGTCATTACTTTTTAGGAAATGTAGCGGAAACGAAACATTATGTGAACTTAATAATGAACACCGAAAACATAAATAGGAGAAGGGACACCTACCAAGACGCATTATTTTTCTCCTTAATAGTAAGCACGGACACTAATAACGTGTCTGAAATGGAAGAAACTTTACAAAAAATAATGGCGCAAGGTGATTTAGAACATCCCCAATATATCTACGAAAAAAGACTTTTTGAAATTTTCCAGAAGTTTTGCAATGACCAACTCAACAAAGCTGAATTATTCGACTTAATAATTCAGGCAAATAATAAATCTAGGATTACACTTCCATCTGGTGTGAAATATGCCGAAAATTACTTTGGATATTACTTATGGGCACGTTCAAAAAAAGAGCATAAAAACGTTTTAGATATTGCTAAAGAAATAAATAATTACAAAAATTAATTGACACGTACTCAGTATGCTGAATATTAGCTGATTGAAGCATTACTTATGAATATTTAATAACCTTCGAAAAAAGCGTATCCATCGAATAGATTTGAGGTTGTACATAGTATTCTTCATCTAAAAAAACGAGTTGGAAGACATACCTTCTTTAAAATGGGTGAACATGAAAAATGGGACTGTGCACAAGCACAGTCCCATTTTTTTGTCTTTTATTCTGGTTTATAGCTTTTGGATTTTTGCTTGAACTATTTCTCCTTCTGTATAAATTTTTAATATGTAAAATCCTGTATTCAGGTTCTCCAAGTTCAAAATTTCGGTGCCAAAACCAGATTTCTCCAGCACTATGCCACCCGTAATACTCATCATTACAATACGCCATTCTTGATTCGCTTCAATAGTCATACCTCCATGCGTAGGGTTAGGATATATTGAAACTAAATCAGACTCATTGATATCTTTTACGGAAGTAACATCATCCACATCAAATGTATTGGTATTTGTGCATCCGTTAGCATCCGTAACCGTTACTGAGTATGACCCGAAATCTAGACTCGACACATTTTTTGTGGTTTTACCATTAGACCATATATATGAAAAGGAAGGAACACCGCCAGAAACAATAATATCAATATAACCATCGGAGGCCCCATAATCATGGCCAATTTGAGAAGCTACAATCTGCATAGAATTCGGCTCCATAATCACGGTACTCAATAGAAACGTACTGCTACTTGCATCCGTTACCGTAACGCTTAATGCTCCTGCAGGCAAACTATTCACCATGCTACCGGTTTGACCATTACTCCATGCATATGTATACGGACTAACACCTCCAAGACTTAGAACTTCAACAGATCCATTTGAACCATTATGACACGTTACATTGTCTTGATTAGATATACCCGCGATTAAACCAACACCTATTTGATAATCCACCGACAGCACATTTCCCGTTTGATCCGCTTCGACCTCTAAAAAATAATACGATTTATTTTTCGCAATGAATCTATAATAGTATCGGGTAGTAGCTGTTTGTTGAACACTTTGCCAAGTACCAAATATCTGACCCCAAACGCTGTCATATCTAACTTCAATATCGAATTTTCTCAAAACGTCTGCAGAAGTATTTGGTAAGTTAAGCGTTCCAAAAGCGTCTATATTACTCACAATACTGGTAGTACTTCTCAACCTAAGCGAATCAAATATTCCAGTTACGGTATCCAAAATTACGGTATCTACTATTTGAGAACTAGAAAAATTATCTGCATAATTTGTAGGAAAAGGAAGCAGTAATACATTGGGGTCAAAATTTATACTACCCACAGTTCCAATATCAAATGGGTCACCGTAGGCGCCATCAATAACAATCTCATTTTGACTCTTAATTGCATAAATCAAGTCCTGACTCCCAGAACGATCAATTAGCACATTTGCATTGGGGAAATTTGCACTTCCAACACCTCCTGCTGGGTTTAAGAAATTATACGAATCCGTACTTGAAAATGAAAGACCGGTATAATCAAAAGTCTGAGCAGATGACGAAGCGGGCAATACCGTTAAACCAGTTATGGCCGTATCTGTCACCATAATCACTTGATCTCCAATTTGACCTAAATCTGAAGAGTCTATGGTGATTTGACCCCAAGAAACCACTGTTATTAATGATAATACCCAGGTAAATAAAATTTTTTTCATAGTCAATATTTATTATTTAAACGACTGTAATTCATACAGCTTTTTATACATTTTACTATCCGTGATTAATTCGGAATGTGTTCCTTCCTCAATAATATTACCTTTTTCAATAACGTAAATTTTGTCTGCATTTACAATAGTGGATAATCGGTGTGCTATTACAATAGATGTTCTAGACTTCATTAACTCGTTTAAGGCCTCTTGAACCAACTTCTCGCTTTCGGTATCTAAGGATGAAGTGGCTTCGTCTAAAATCAGTATTGGAGGGTTATTAAGAATGGCACGCGCAATACTTAAACGCTGTTTTTGTCCACCCGATAATTTCGCGCCACCATCTCCTATATTATACTCATAACCTCCGGGTAAACTCAATATAAAATCGTGCGCATTCGCCACTTTAGCTGCGTCTTCAATTTCAGATTGACTTGCTTCTTGGTTACCCACCAAAATATTCCCTTTAATCGTATCGTTAAACAAAATACTTTGTTGTGTCACCATCCCAATAAGGCTTCTTAAGTCTTTTACTCTCATTGATTTGGTAGAAACCCCATCAATATTTATCTGACCTTCATTAATATCATAAAACCTAGGCAACAGGTCAGCCATTGTAGATTTTCCGCTACCTGAAGGACCAACCAAAGCAATAGTTTCCCCTTTTTTAACTGTTAATGAGACCCCTTTAAGAACTTCCTCTTTTTGATATTTAAAGCGCACGTTATTGTAGGTGATATCTTTATCAAAACTCTCCTTTTCTATTGGAGTTTCTGGATCTGCAATCACTTCTTCTGCTAGTAATATTTTATCGATTCTATCTAAGGAAGCCCGTCCTTTTTGCACATTATACATAGCTACGGTAAACGATTTTACCGGAGGAATGACCTGTGTAAAGATGAGGATGTACAAAATAAACTGCGACCCAGACAACGCACTGTCTTCATTATTTAGAATTAAGCCGCCACCATACCAGATAACAAAAACTAAAATCAAGACCCCTAAAAACTCACTAACCGGTGAAGCTAGATCACGTTTTCTATACATCTTAACCATTAGTTGTGTGTAATTCTCGTTTTGATTATTAAATTTTTTAATTGTCAAAGCTTCAGCAGTAAACGCTTTAATAATACGCAACCCACTGATGGTTTCTTCCATCATGGCGACCAAACCTCCCATTTGTTCCTGACCATCGTCTGAGGTTTTCTTTAATGACTTGCCAATAGTACCTACGATGTACCCAGATAAAGGTAAAATAAGCACCACAAACAAAGTTAAGTCAGGGCTAATCAACACCATTGAAATAAGGTACACGATAATAGAGAACGGGTCTCTGAACATCATTTCTAATGAAGTCATAATCGTCCACTCTACCTCTTGCACATCATTGGTCATTCGCGACATGATGTCTCCTTTTTTTTCTTCATTAAAATATGCAATTGGCAAGCCCACCACTTTACTGTAAACTTGATTTCTAAGGTCTTTCATTACCCCCGTTCTCACGTTAGCCAAGAAAAAATAGGCGAAATAACGGGTCACATTTTTCAATAAGATAAACACCACCATTAAAATACAAATCATAACTAAGGCCTGCATTTTACCATCTACTGGGTTATTGACAATCATTTCTGCCATGAAGTAATAGAAATGATCCTTTACGATACCAAAACTTAAACTCATGATTGAAATTGCTTCGGGGGCTTTGAGCAAGTAACTCGCGTATTCCGCATCTGTTTTAAGAAAAATCAGGTCCAAAAATGGCGCTAACATCCCTAAAGAGAATAAGCCAAAAACAACAGACAGAAGGTTGAAAAGTATATTTAAACCAGCAGGGAATTTATAATCTCTTATTAGGCCTAGTAAACTAAATAGTTTCTTCATCTAAATGGTTGCCGTTACGAATTTATATTAGCCATATACGTAGCTACATATTTTCCAATAATATCGAACTCTAAATTCACTTTACTTCCTTTTTTGAACGTATGAAAATTAGTATGTTCTATAGTATATGGAATTATGGCTACGCTTACTCTTCCTGGTTCAGAGTTAACAACTGTTAAGCTAACACCATTTATTGTGACAGACCCTTTCGAAACGGTTAAATTACCTTTAGCCGCATCGTAATTAAAGCTGTACCTCCAACTTCCGGCATCTTCAATAATAGATTCACAAATAGCTGTTTGATCTACATGACCTTGCACAATATGGCCATCAATACGACCATTCATAACCATGCTGCGTTCTAGATTTATTTTATCCTTGACCCGTAAATCGCCAATGTTTGATTTATCTAATGTTTCTTTAATAGCAGTAACCGTGTATAAGTCATCCACAATTTCTATCACCGTTAAACACACTCCATTGTGTGCCACACTTTGATCAATTTTCAATTCAGAAGTTATACTTGATTTTAAGGTAATGTGAATGTTTTCTTGATCCTTACGGATAGCCACCACCACCGCTAACTCTTCAATTATTCCGGTAAACATACTTATATTTTAATTACTGGGTTTCCCCGATTCCTCTCGAAGCAAAGTTAGGGTTCCTTTAAGAACTCGTTCTACAATTCCGCTTAATCTTATTTCGTAGACTCTACACACATAGAAATACACACCATCTGGCATTGTTTCGTCTTCCGAATTATTTCCTGGCCAACCTAATGCAGGGTCGCTTGAGAAATATAGTTCTTCCCCCCAACGGTTATAGATACGCATATCTACTTCCTTCACATATCGCCAATTAGGTAACGGAGTAAGATAATCATTTTTCCCATCGGTACCCGGAGTAAATATATTGGGTAGTTCATAGTACGGACAGTTATCTACACAAACCGTATTACTAGGGTCGCTTTCATTATCAAAAGAATCTACAGCCGTTACATAATAACACCCTGCCACCGATTCTAACTCTGTAAACTCTAGGGAGGTATTTCCGGCACCATTCACCGTTTCAATAATCTCCGAACCTCCATCTTCTGTAGGTCTATAATAAATATTATACCTCACCACATCATCGGTAGTATCGCAAATATCATTGGGATTTAACCACGTCAAGTTATTAAAAAACAACTCACAATTACTTTCCACTTTCAACTCTTGAGGGGCACAAGGTGCCTGAGTATCTATGGGTGTTTCACAGGCTATTTGAGAATTATTTAACAATGGTTTCCCTAAAGTAGAGTCTGAATACTCTCCACTTGTCGTTATGTAATAGCAGTATTCATTTCCGTTTACCAAGTTACTATCTGTAAAAACCAATGATTTACTGGAACCTATTAAAATAAAGTTACCCGCCACATTTTGTCTAAAAACTTGCATATTGTTATTCACCCAAGGCACATTTATATCTAACGACAACTCTAATCGATTATCTAGTGACTTCGTCTTTAACCACGGGGAATCTGCTGGTCTTGAAGGTCCAATAAGACTATCCATGTTATATACTTCTATACGATACGTATATTGTTTTTCTAACGTGTTTAATGCCGAATCTACATAAATGGTATCTATTAAACTTAAGTCCATCGCTGTGACCGAACTAAATATAGAAACGTAATCTGATTGGTCATTTTTTCTTAGAACTTCGTAATGGTATGGACCTGGGTAAAGGGTTGTGTCAATTTCTGTCGGCTTAGACCACTTTACGGTATCTGAACCTTGAGAAATATCAGTCGTATTTACGCTAACCCTCGTAATGATTGGAACCTCACGTCTTAACGTGTTACAACTTTCAAAAGAAGGATAGCTCTCTGCATCATCTTCAAAAATGGCATAAACCATGTAGCAATACTTTTGCCCACTTACCAAACCAGAGCCATTATCTGAATCAAAATACGATGTATTCGCAGACCCAATAGACGACCCTATTAGCGAATAGCCAGTGGATGCGGGAATTCCAGTTTCACAATTAGGAGCAACATACCCTATAGAGTCGGTTTTCCTATAAATTTTGTAGCCTACGGCATTCAAACAAGTATTATACCCCCAAGTCACGTTTATTCCTGCTCCTACTGGTTCGGTTTGAATATTCGTAGGCGCAGGACCGTTTACCACAATCCTCCAATCCATATAATCTACTAAGGTTTCTGTTGACACATCATCATTTGCTCTAAAAACCACAAAATAGGGATAGGCTCTCACGTGATTACATTGGGTAGCCCATCTAAACTCTTGCGTGACTTGTCGTTCATTCGTGGTTGATATAAACGTAGCTTTATTGCCTTGTACTTCAAATGGATCTCCCTTAGCCTGCAAGGTTACGACATGAAAATTTCCGTTATTAAACATATCGTTATCTATAGCCGTCACGTCTCTAAGAAGCACTTTAGTCGCAGTAACACAGGTATCATTAATAGGCTGTATCTGCGGAGGGTTATTATTAAAAGTACACTCCTGTATCGTTATTTGCAAATCTCGTAACACACTGCCTACTTCAATTACAGAACCATTAATACTTCGCCATTCGGTGATGAGTATAGCCACATTATATTCTCCTATAATTCTAGGACTATCCCATAGTAGCGTTCCGGTTTGAGGATCAATAGAAATATTATTGTTTGAACCAGAAGGCCAAGCATCTGGCAAGGTATAGTTAGGAATTGCGGCACCTCCGTTACCTAAACAGGTAACTAATTTATAGGTTAAACTATCACTCTTTCCATTATTTGAAATGTCTTGATCAACCGCTCCCGGATTATGCTCATATAGAGTATTTACACAGCCGTTATCTACAGGTGCATAATTTAATATTGGAGAAGAGTTTGGTGACCCTGAAGGGAAAATATGTAATTCAGAATACACAAAGAATACTACTCCAATTGAATTTGGAATATTTACGACCCCCGCATTTCTGTTGGGATCCTCCATAGTAATTCTATATTTACCAGTTCCTGGGAAAGTATGAACCGCTTCATACAAATTCATTTTAGTTTGAATTCCTCCGCCAAGATTTTCTCCACAGTTGTTACAGTTTTGATCAAATGGAGGGGTACATGGGGCACCATTAATTCTTTGCACAAGATTACTAGAGCCATCTCCAAAAAAGACTTCTACCGCGCACCGGTCGGCTGTTGCATTGGCACTATTGGTATAGGTTTTAACAGATACTCGATAGGTAAACCCAGAAATATGCTCATAAGTAATTTCGCCTGCTCGATTATGAGTGGCTAAGGATGAGATGGATAACAATCCCATAAACGCTAAGAAAATAAACAGTCTTTTTCTCATTTAATTCCTCTTATTACACGTAACGTAGAATAACCAACAAATGTACAGTTTATGCAACACATTTTTTTCAAACACGTAAACCTAACTTTAATAACGATATTAAATTAATTTAGGTTGCTTCAACTGGGGAACTAAAAGAACGGAAGATTACTTTTGTGGGTACTAAAAAAATGACTTTTTTAAATTAATTTTTATAAAATTTATGAAACGAGGCACTAGTAAAATCAAAGTAGCCATTTCTTGTGGCGATATTAATGGCGTAGGTCTTGAGGTAATTATTAAAACTTTTCTAGATCCTAGAATGTTTGAATTATGCACCCCAATGGTTTATGGTAATCCAAATGTTTCTAAGGCGTACCGCAAAGAAATAGGCACTCAAGATTTTAGCTTTAACATGATTCAGGACCATTCGAATAGTAATGTGAAAAAAGTGAATCTAATTTCAATTTCTGAAGAAGAGGTTGATATTCACTTTGGAAATGTTACGGGTCCGGCAGGAAAGTTGGCTTATGAATCTATAACAAATGCCACCGATGCCCTAGCATCTAATCATGCTGATGTTTTGGTAACGGCTCCTATTCACAAGCAGAATATTCCGTGGGAAGATGATACTATAAAAGGCCATACAGAGTACCTAGCTAATTATGCTAACGAAGAAAATCCGTTAATGATGATGGTGCACAATTCGCTTCGTGTAGGGGTAGTTACTGGACATGTTCCTTTAAAAGACGTGGCTAGTGTTTTGACCCAAGAAAAGATTGTGACCACATTAGAAGTATTTAAAAAGAGTTTGGTACAAGATTTCAACATACACCAGCCTAGAATTGCTGTTCTTGGATTAAATCCGCATGCAGGAGATAATGGCGTGATTGGTAAAGAAGAGCTGGAGATGATCATTCCAGCTATAGAAGAATTTAATGCCAACAATAATATTGCCATAGGCCCATTTGCTAGTGATGGATTTTTTGGATCAGGACAGTTCAAAAAATTTGATGGTGTATTAGCCATGTATCATGACCAAGGGCTAATTCCATTTAAAACTATTTCGAATAATGAAGGGGTAAACTTTACTGCTGGCTTGCCGATTGTGAGAACCTCTCCAGACCATGGAACCGCTTTCGATATATCCGGTAAGAATATGGCAGATCCGACTAGTTTTAGGAATGCAATTTATTTGGCTTCTGACATTTTCAGAAACCGAAAGAACTATCGAGAGGTTACTAAAGACATATTAAAAATCAGGAAATAAAAAAGAGGAGCTCCTCAACTCCTCTTCCATTTAATTCACCCTTGTTATTATACAGAAAGATGTTTTCTGATAATAACTAACCTAAACACTTTCTTATACGAAATGGACAGGTAAAAGGTTTCGTTTTTTCAAAAAATATCTGTGGTACACGAAAAAAGAAGCGACTACTTAACTCGAACTCCATTTTTATACTGAACCGTAGTTTTTAACTTCCCCTCTTCACTGAATTTTTGGTACTTACCGTGAAGTCGTCCTTCTTTAAATGTACTAGCGTTCACTACAATTCCTTTTTCATTATAGACCACACTACTTCCATCCGGTCTGTCATGCTTAAAGGATTGCGCTCTTTTTATTTGTCCTTGCGGATAATTAAATATCCATTTACCCGATTTAGAACCATTCTCGTAGGACCCGGCAGATTCTAGCTTCCCATATTCGGTAAAATACTCCCATGCCCCCTCTTTTAAATTAGCCTTATAAATTCCTTTTTCTCGAATAATTTTTTTAGGGTACCACAACATCCACTCACCCGTTTTCATACCAATATCCCATTGTCCTGCATACTTAGGCGAACCCGATTCAAACCAACCTTCCCATTTTCCATCTAACTTCCCCCCTGTAAAACTTCCTTTATCTTTCCATTTTCCGGTTTCAAAAAAAGACTCCCACAATCCTTCCTCTAAACCCGTAGCATAGGTTCCTCTTGTAAATACTTGTCCGTTCTCCCACCAACTGGTCCAGTGTCCGTCTTCTTTATCCTTTAAATAATTCCCAGAGCGATACTTTTTTCCACTTTCAAAGTAATAAGTCCACGTTCCATCTTTAAGTGCATTCGAATACTCTCCTTCTGATTCTAGGTTTCCATTAAAAAAATACACCTCCCAATGCCCTTGTTCTTTTCCTTGTTCATAAGACCCTTTCCAATCTAAGTCTCCATTTTCAAAAAAAGCTTCCCATTTACCATCTCTAAAATTATTTTTATACGTACCCGTTCTACTTAATTCACCATTAGAATAAAATAGTTGATAAGCGCCATCAATCTTCCCATCGATAAATGACATTTTCTTCCAGATAGCACCGTTCGCATACCAATATTTCCAGCTACCCGACAACACTCCTTCCGCAAATTGACCCGTATACTTTAGCTCACCATTTTCAAAATACTTAGTAGTTTTCCCATTCCTAAGACCATTCATCAAAGTAGACTCTTCTCGTAACGACCCCGATTCATAGTAGTATCTTAGCCTACCATTTCCAGCCTCCGCAATCTGTTCGCCATCCTTATCCCAAAAATTAACCGTAGTTCTCACTCCGTTTACACATTTTTCGGTTTTCCACGAACTGCCCGTAGGAGTCCAAAAATTCCAAGTAGAGTCACAGGCGTCTCCCGTAAAGTATCCGTGTTCTCTTTTACTTCCATTTTCAAACCAGGTAATATAAATAGAGTCTCTTAAACCTCTAGTATAATAACTTTCGACTTCCTTTTTACCATTCTCATAGTACAAGATTTGTTTACCGTTAATAAAACCCCTTCTATACGCTGTTTCTTCACTTAACTTACCCGATGGATACCAATAGGTCCACAATCCAGATTCTTTACCATCAATTCTGTCCCCTTCGCTCCGTTTTTGGGTATGTTCGTTATCATAGAATTCAATAAAGTGTTGGGTGTCTTGTGCAATTACAGGATGCAGAATGCCAATGGCGAGTATTATTAAAAGATATCTCATCAAAATTTATTTTTCACAAAAATAGAAGTAGTCCTCAAGCGATTCAAAGCCGGAGGCAAAACATATTCACATTTAGCATTTGGCAATCCTTTTTCTGTGCTAATAGCTTTAATTTAGCCGCAATCAATAGATTTTTTATGGCTATTTCCAAACAGAGTGTTTCTTTTCTAACCCACCTATCTAAAAACAATAACAAGGATTGGTTTACCGAAAACAAACCCGAATACATTTCGGCACACGAAAACATGGTTGATTTTGCCGATGAAGTTTTGACTTTATTAAATGAAATCGATAAAATTGAGACCCCCACCGGTAAAAAAGCATTAAAACGAATTTACAGAGATGTTCGGTTTTCTAAAAACAAAACACCTTACAAGAACAATTTTGGATTGAGTTTTTCTAGGCAAGGGGCTTCCAGAAGAGGGGGGTTCTATGTACATATTCAACCCAATGCTTCGTTTATTGGCGGTGGCTTTTGGTCTCCAGAAAAAGAGGACCTTCAACGCATTAGAAAACATGTAGAAGTAGATGATTCTGAATTACGTAAAATCTTATCTTCCAAAGACTTCCAATCCACGTTTGGAACAATGACAGGCGAACAATTAAAAACAGCCCCAAAAGGTTTCGATAAAGAACACTCCGCTATTGATTTACTTAGATACAAGCAGTTTCTAATAGGTAGAGAATTTACTGACACAGAGGTATTAACCGCTAATTTCGCAACAAAAGTTGCAGAAACATTAGAGGCCATGCTTCCATTTTTTAATGTAATGACCGAAATGTTGACCACCAATTTGAATGGAGAGAGCTTAATCGATTAACGATTTAGAAATCCCAGTCTTCATTAAAAATACCCGATCGAATTCCGATCCTTGGCCAGAATATATTTGTAGACACACCATCAATGGTCTCGTTGTAAACAGACAAGTTTATTTCT
Organism: Salibacteraceae bacterium; assembly: GCA_047610145.1. Classification (GTDB taxonomy): domain Bacteria; phylum Bacteroidota; class Bacteroidia; order Flavobacteriales_G; family Salibacteraceae; genus CAJXZP01. Next base: position 19,757 of record JBLFZF010000031.1, read on the forward strand.
GCCCGGATATTCGCTTTAGCGCTGAGTAAGTAAGAAGCTTTTAAATCAAACGTAGTTAAAAACCTAGACACCCCTTGGCCTAATTTCACGCTATAATCGATGGGTCTTTGATCATACGATCTAAAAATATTAGCTCCGTAACTAGCTGTATCCGATTCAGAATCTATTCCCTGTACCATAACAGTAGTCTTTAATTCTACGTAAAACTTATTCACATAATAATTAGCCAAAAAGACGCCTTCATTAAAATTAGCGCCACTCGGATGGGCTAATGGTTGATTATAGTTGCCATATGCCTGACCCGCTGATCGGTGGCTATACGTGTAAGGCCTTACCCTATTGTATTCTGCTTGAAGCGTTAACCTTTGAACGTTAAAAGCGTGATAATATTTAATACCTATTTGGGTTCCATACTTATTGCCCCACCACCCGGTATTAGCTTTCATTTCACTTAACTTAAATTCATCCAATACTACTTGACCAAAAAACTTGATTTGATCAGACGCTTTAAAACTTACACTCAATCCCATCAAAGCATTATCTGCAGAACCCAAACTAAACTCCACTGGTCTAAGAAAAATGATTGGATTTAAATAATAGGGATCAAAACCACGGTTCACTGTGGAGTCAGAACCCATCCACTGAATACTCTCAAAGAAACCCACATTCCATCTTCTTGCAATATTAATAGATAAGTAATGCGTACTTGAGTATTTCTTGTTTCTAGCATCCGGAGCATTTGGAATCTCATAAATATCATCCATCTGAGAATAAATATTTACATATTTAAATCGCCAGATATTGGTGGTCATTCTAAAGTAATTATTGTTATTCCCAATATCACTTAATAGCAGTGATCGATAGCCTTCGCCCAATTTATTTTTTCCTCTACCCACGGTAAAGTTGAAATACTTAACGGGAGAATAACTCACATAACCATTACTATTATTGTAATAATACCCGAGGTCTGATTTATTTCCCCAACCTTGACCAGGAACTACCTTTTGACTGAAAATGAAATTCTCTACAAAACTAGGGAAGCTTGAGTTGCTTCCCATTATATTAATATTCACATCCAATACCTTACCCACCATGGCTGAAAAGTTAACGCCAATACCGGTTTGCATAAACGTCTTCGCATTTAAACCTGACTCAAACCCTACTAAAAACTCTCCTACCGGAGAAAGTGACATCTTTACGGGAAATTTTTCGGACTTCTTGTTTAAGCGAATATCTAATAAGAATTTATCCGTAGCAAAGTCACCACTATATACCTCCTCAAACCATTCGGAACTATCTACATCTTTTGTTTGATATGGTAAAATGCTAGAATGAAACATCGAACCCAAGGTATCTAAATTATTTTGAATAGGCAGATTTGCTTGCCTTTGGAAAGGTAAATACAATCTGTTTTGCCCCATTACATTTAGGGTTATCATAACAAACCCAAATACGATCCACCAGCTATATGACTTTATATTATTCATTAAAAATCGTAATAAAGGTTACGTAAATTAGTTTTTACACCGAAGTATACCCAATTGGTATTTTGCCCCGCAGAAGCATCTCTATATCTCACCCCCACATTAGCCATAAGATTTGTAATTGGATTAAATATATACGCCACATTTAGATCATAGTTATCTACCGTTTTATCTGACTTCACCGATTTATTTAGGTGATCCATAACCGCTCTTACACTACCCAAAACTCTTTTATACCGATAACTTAGCATGAAGTTTAATTCTGTGAAATCTTCCATTTGCTGCATAGCTAAAGGCTGGTTGTACTGAAAGTAGTCCGTATAATTATTTTCAGTTCCATAAATACTTTTACCTACCTGATTGAATTCAGCTTGAAAATTTAAACCTTTCACCTTCAATACATCAAACATCTTTGTTCCCATCTGGAAACCAGAACCTTTTCCATTCACTCCATAAGCAAACTGCCCATAAAAAGCAATATGTGCAAACGGTTTTACAAAAGCGTTCAATCCAAGAATTGAACTTACCAAGGTGTCATTACTTTTTAAAGCAGTATTTAAAAACGGAAGCGGGTTTAAGAAAACAGGATCAAACTCCTGTGAATTAGAACTTTCATTCCATCTTTCCCACATGACAGCTTCAAAAACCCCTATCTCAATTTTTGAATTAGGTTTAAAGGTGAGATAATTAAAATTAGCCTGTTTTTTGGCAAATAAGTCATCCCCCACTGTGCTATTAACTCTGGTTAATACTTGCAGAGAAGCCCAATTGGCATGATAGTTTATTTTATTCTCCCAGAGATTTAATCCCAATTGCAGGAACAAATAAGGAGCACTATTATCCGATAACAATAAAGACCGGTAACCATTACCGATAAACATCTTGTCTTGTCCGAATTGAATATTTACATTTCTAGTCGCCTGGTAATTAATAATTCCTGTAACCATTGGGTAATCAAAGCCGCCAGTTTTAAAGCCTTTTGCTTTTCCCTGACCTGGAACTGCACCCGAACTTCTAATCATACTATCTACATAGGTTGGAAAGAAGGATTGCGTTTCATAGAAGTCAGTTCGGAAATACACCTTATCCGTAATATTACCTTGGATTAAAACACCTCTAGTATTCGTGCTAATTTGTTGGTTTAGAGAACTTTCTAAGTCGTTTCCAACTTCAAAGTTTAACACCGCATCAAAGGTGATGTATATATCTTCCTCTTCAATAATAGCCAGATTTTCTTTAAAAATCTTTCTGCTCCACCAGTTTTTATATTTCCGCGTGGTATATCTATTATTGGAGCGTTCGGTTAGCACCGCCACCTCCGATCTATTTAAAAGGAGAGGTTTGAACGATAAATGAATAATAGAGTCACTTTCGTAAAGCTGACGTATTGCATCATGAGATGTTACCCGATCAAAGGGTAACAGTGTTTTTTGTGCAGACAATTGGAATGCGAAAACCAAAAGCCCTATACTCAATAGTACCAAAAACCTACTCGCGTTTTTCATATTGGAAATATACTATACTTTATTTGAGATCTTTAATGATATTTGTCAAAAGACTACTCGCACCAATTCTAAAGTGCTTATTATTCGTCCAGTTCCCTCCTAAGACATGACTCACTAAATTCCAATACTGCATGGCGTTTTCAGAAGAAGATATTCCACCTGCAGCTTTAAAGCCAACCATTCGGCCAGTTAATTCAAAATGTTCTTTAATTGCTAAACACATCACTAAACTAGCTTCTAAACTAGCACCAGAAACCCCTTTACCCGTAGATGTTTTAATGAAATCAGCTCCATTTTCAATGGCCACTTTTGAGGATAAATATACTTGTTCGAGATTCAATTCACATATTTCTAGAATTACCTTTAAATGAGATGAATTGGAAGCCTTTGAAAAAGCGTTAACCTCCGCACCCATTGCCGCATAATCACCATCTAAGACCATTCCTCTATTAATGACTACATCAATATCGGTTGCTCCTGCAATAGAGGCGTTCGTTACTTCCCAAACCTTAGACGCTAAATCCGCTTGCCCGTGAGGAAACGCAGTAGCCACGCATGCGGTAGCAACTCTTGTATGCTTCACTAATTGCCTAACCAAGGGCGTGAAATTAGAGAAAACGCAAAAAGCAGCCACTTCGGGTAAACTATTCTTCTTCAAAATGCTTAATCCGTTTTCTACAAACTTGGCAACAGACACCTTGCTATCATTCGAATTTAGGGTAGTTAAGTCAATACAACTTACCAAATGGTGCAGATCTATATTTGTGAAGTTGGACTTAAAGCGATCATTTTCTGATAGCTTAAGAACCACCCAAGAATGTAATTCCTTGTTGTTCATACCTCTTAATTGAGTATTTAAAATAAAAAAGCCTTGACAATTGATGCCAAGGCTTTTTTATAATGTTGTAGGCGTCTTTATTGTAACTTAAATACAATTGGTAAATTAAACCTCACTCTTACCGCTTTACCACGTTGCTTACCTGGGCTCCAGCTTGGCATAGATTTAACAACTCGCATAGCTTCTTCATCACAACCTCCACCAATACCACGTAAAACACGTACATCAGTAATTTTCCCGTTCTTTTCAACTACAAAAGACACATATACTCTACCCTGAATATTGTTATCTCTAGCAATTGGCGGATATTTCATATTGTTCCCTAAGTAAGAATACATTTTGCCTTCTCCCCCTGGAAATGAAGGATTGGTTTCCACAATAGTGAAAATTTCTTCTTCCATGGCTTCGGCTTCCTCTTCCTGTTCTACAATTTCAATCACTTCATCTTCATCAGACTCCGTATCTTCAATTTCTAGCTCCTCTTCAATTTCTTCATCATCCTCTACAATTTCAATTATCGTAGTTTGAGGAGGGGGAGGAGGAGGGGGGGGTAATTCCATTTGAGTAATAGGAATCATTTCATCCTCTTCAGAATCTAAAACTAGTTTTCCTAATTGCGTTAATGAAGAGTCATATACCTTCCATTCAAAAGACAACAATAGCACAGACAGTGCTACTACGGCCCCAATCATGAAGTACATGGAGGACTTTTTATTTACATCTACTTCTGGATTTTTCTTAAGTTCCATTTGTATCGATTTAATGAGTCTGCTAAAATAGCAAGAATATTTCTATTAGTGTTAGCACCAATGTTACTTTAACGCAAAATTTATGGGAATTACGAAATACACCCGTACCTTTCTTCCTCCTTGTTTACCTGGTTTCCAATTTGGCATGGCCCTTATTACTCGTTTTGCCTCTTCATCAAACCCATACCCTTGCGGGTTTAAAACTTTCACTTCGGCTATAGAACCATCTGTATTAACGATGAATTGAACAAATAGTTTGGCCTCAATTCCGTTATCTAAAGCTATTTCCGGATATTTCATATGATCGGATAGAAAACCATACATTGGAGTTTCACCACCTGGAAACTCAGGCATCTGCTCCACAATGAGTAAGGGCGTGTTTTCTACGACCAAAGGTTCCGGTTCAAACAAGGATACAACTACATCGGGATCTATAGGTTCCGTTAATTTGCGTTCAGGCTCAATCACTAGATCTACAATTGGCTCAGGTGATGGCACTGGAGGGACAGGAGGCTTTGGCTCCGGAGGATGCGCTATAGGATCTCTTAAAGTAATAGGTGGTAGTTCATCTGGCGGAGTAAAAGTTTCTATACCATCTGGAATTAGAACTACGTCAATTATCGAGACTCTGTATTCAAATGCTAAAAGGGTGGTACTTAGCGCCACAATTAATCCTATAAAGAAGTATTGCGGAGATTGTCTTCTGTAATCTTTGCTGGGAGACTTTTTTTGTTCCATGTTGTAAAATTTTTAGGAGATCCGTAAATAATAAAAAACAGAATTACACCTATAATACTACCAATGGAGTTGGCAATAAAATCGGCAAACTCTGCGGACCTCGAAACAAACTTCGTGCCTTGAATAATTTCTACTACACCACCGTATGGAATAGAAACACTTAAAGCCATGAGAATGGGATTATTCTTACAAAAAGAAAATTGCGTTTGACGCACATTCCCTAGAATCAGCAGGAATGTAAACACACAATAAAAGAAAAAATGAACAACTAAATCAATATTAGTTAGCTCCGTTTTAGGGAATTTACTGCCGGGTAAAAAACTGAGCACTGCTACTAACAGCGCCCAGAGTATTGTGACTTTGTTTTTAGATAAATACAAAGTGCTAAATATTATCCTGCAATTAATGCTTCGTATCCTGCCGCATCTAATAAGCCAGATACTTGAGAAGTGTCCGTTATTTTGATTTTAACCATCCAACCTTCGCCATAAGCATCTTTATTTACCATTTCTGGCGTATCTTCAAGTGCTTCATTAAACTCTAAAACCTCACCCGCAAGTGGCATAAACAAATCTGAAACAGTTTTTACCGCTTCCACCGTACCAAAAGTTTCTTCAATATCTAAGGTATCACCTTCTGTATCTACTTCTACGTAAACAATATCGCCAAGTTCTCCTTGAGCGTAATCTGTAATTCCAATAGTGGCTATATCCCCATCTATTTTAATCCATTCGTGATCTTTTGTGTATTTTAATTCTGCAGGTACTCCCATTATAATTTATTTAAAGTGTATTGTTCAACGTCAAGTGTCAAATATATTATTTTTTCTTATCCGTTTAAGTTAAAACGAATACTAAATCCACCATTGGTAGTAGAGTTTGGATAAGACAGTGAAATAACCGGAGTATTCGAAATGTAATCAAAGAACAACCTCAAGGTTAGCTTTCTACTTAACTTATAATCACCTGTTAACTTTAAAGATAAAGCCGTTTGACCATTTGTTGGATTGTTTGGATTTATCTCTGTATCTAGTTCTCTGGTGATGCTTAAGTTTTTACGAATAGAAAAATCAGCTCTAACCTTAAAGTCACTTTTTATTGCTTTCCTATTTAACTTAGACTGAAATGGCGCGCGTAACTGTTTAAAAGTATATCCCAACCCAAGCGTAAATTCCTGACCACGTATCTCCATTACCTGTAAACTCTGAGTACTTAAATTAATGGTTCTATCTTTTTTGATTTCAAAACGCAGTTGCACCGAATTCTTTAACGTAACATCTACATTAATTAGCGGACTAAAAGCTTCTCTGATGGTTACCCCATTAAAATTGTATTGAGATACAAAATTATTATACAAACCCGAATCTCTTACAGTCGTAAAACCATCCTCATTTGTGCCTTCATCAAAGAGCACATTAGAAGTATACCCACCTACCACATACGTTGATTTGTAGCCGGAAGAAATACTAATATTTCTAAAAGTCTTTTTTAAGGCCGGTATTTTAGCCAAACCTGTATAGGTTAATCGCACATTAGGAATGTACATTTTAGAAAACACATTTGTACTTACAGACTCCGCACTTTTTCCGCTGTATGCCGCTAAAAAAGATGGAATAAGCACATTGGCGTGATTGGGACCGAAACCGTCATAATAACCAGCAGCAGAAGCGCCTCCAGAATGCGGTGACTCCGTTCCTAATCTTTTAGATACCGTTGTTCTGTTTGCCGAAAACTGTTCAAAAGCATCACTTACATAGTTATCCCCATCCTGATCAAAAGCGGTACCCATCATGAAAAAAGAAGTTGAAAAATTCCCAGTAGTAATGGGGCTTTCTCTTCTGAAACCACCTTCTGCATTACCTAGAAGATCAAAATTGAGCGTATCATAATATCTGTTGTACGTAGAATAGCTGACCACATCGTTCCAACTTGTATTTAATTCCACCCTTAAATCTCTAACGGGTTCAATGGTTAACTTCAGGTTTAGTTTCTCTCCACTTGTTTGGCGGTATTGATTGTTAAAACCTGTACTATCAATAAGCCAATTATTATTTTCCGCATATTCCAAATAGTCTTTAGCACCCCTGAAATTATCTTGTTGGCCAAAAACAAAACCCCAACCCGGAGCACTAAAGTCAGAGTTCATACCCATGGCCTCAGTTCCTGGTTTATACCCAGGTAACATGAGACCTTGTGTTCTAGAATAACTAGCATTCCCTTTTCTAATCATCATTAGGACGCGCGCTAGCCCATCAACAATAGCGGGCGGTCCTTCTTTTTTTGGTTTTTTTGTTTTTGCCCCTGTCGTATCTTTTTCGCTCGTTTTAGTTTTGGAGCTAGCAGTTCTTGACTTCTTTTTTGAACCTGGTCTTTTCGAGTTGATTTTTTTAAGGTACTTGGATTTATTGTATAGGTTAACAAAATTAAGAGTTCCATTTAACTGGATATTTTGGGTGTTTTGAATGGTGTTTCTATTCACCTCTTGTACAATAAACGGGGCTCTTAACCAGCTATAAGTAGACCCATATTTAAAGGTTGTATTTGTCCAATCCAGTACTGGGATTTTATTAATTGGAACCGTCCATGTTAAATTAAATGCATGGTTATAGTTTAATGTTGTCCCTAAATCACGCACACTACTTTTTACGGTTTCGTTCCAAATATCCAAACTATCGGAAGGTCTTCCAAGGGTTTCTTCAATTAGCGATTTATTTTTAGCTGTAAAATCAATTTTCAATGCACGTGTCAAATCCCATCTTACGGCAAATTTTCTATTCCAATCGAACGTTTTATTTACATATACTGGAATAATATTAAGTAGCTCTGGATTGTTATTTCTAGTTCTTGACTCTTGGTATTGACGATTTACGTCTGTGGAAACACTAAAAGATTTTGGATAAGGATAAAAGTTTAAATCCTTTACTAAAGCCAACCAATCCGTACTATTAAAAAACTTACTTTTTGCAAAAGGCTTAATATTTTTTGGCGAAGTAGAGTAGTTATACGCAATTCCACCCCGATAGGTTTTTGTATTATCAAATTCCGTTTCAAAATCATGTGACTCTACGGAGTTAAAAGAATAATTTAAAGCGAAATTAGAAAGATCATATACCTTTTTTTTCTTTTTCGCATTTGTCTTTTCTTTTCTAACATTAGTGAAGTTCAAACTTTTTCGAGTAACTACTTTTTGCTGAACGTTACGAACTGAATCTTGTTGCCTTCCAGCTGGGAATGCTTCTTTCACATATCTATCAAATTTAATATCCGGAGCTAAAGGTGCAAATTGAGGTTTCACTACACCAATCGTATATCCTGCATAAGTTGGTATTTTCACTCCTGATTTAGCCCCAAAGAACTTCCCTAATTCCACATTAGCTTGCACATCTAAATCTTGACGTGTTTCTCTTTGTCTATCGCTAATTTTCTTTTCAATACTCCCCCAACCTGGAGTACTCATACTCCCCGAAATAGACACATTAGCAAAATCTGCTAACTTAGCATTTGCTGTGATTATGGATGCCCACCCACTTTGATCATCAAAATCACTTAATCGCAATTCATTAAACCAAACCTCCGCACATTTACCTTCTCCATCATCCTCCAAATCACCAACTACAGCACGTGGATTTCTCACCCCAAGCATTACCGTTTTCACCCCATTTAAGGTGGGGTTACCCACAATAGAAACTCTGGCCTTGCCGATTTGCAAAGAATACGGAGTATCAAAATCTGCTGAGTTACCAGATAATATAGCTTCTTTACTTCTCTGAATCTTAATTTCTTTAAAGTCATCTAGAGAAATTTCCATATTATTAGCTTCTGGCCATACAAATAATCGTTGTTGATCATCATCCCCATTATACTGACCTGGCAACGTGACTTTTAACGGAATTTCATACTCGTAATAGTTATTTTCAAAATCAGTACCTATTCGCACAAAGGCGACTAAATCATTGTCATTAACTACGCTTTCGCTCACATAAGACTCGGCATGCACATACATCTTCATGGTATTGTACGACAGCATATCCAAATCAAAAGACCGGAATACTGCTCTACCTTGACCATCTGGTAATTCGCAAATATTAAGGGCTAATGATTGTTCATTTAATTGGTTTAAGTTAGTAGACCCCACATTAGTTTCTCTCTGAATAGATGGAGGCAAGACATAATTCACAGGTTTCTTTGAAGAGTTCACTTCAATATTTACGGCCGAAACATCAAAGTTTGTAAAGTCATCACCTAGTATATAATCTCCTGGATCTTCTAAAGTTCCGTCAAATTTTCGCCATTCACCTCTAACTAATTCAAAACGAGCTAAACGCAAAATAGCCCGGTTTTCAAAACCTCGCATAAACATTCTCATAAATCGTATAGAGCTAAAATCTCTGGCCCCACCGATAGATTTTCCTTGACGAATTGGGATTTTGAGTTGGTACCAATCTACCTCTCTACTTCTTCCGTCTTTGGTTGTAATTAAAGCTGTTCTAACATCTGTAATGTAGTTTTGCCCAATGTTCTCTCTGTCAAAATCAGATCTACTTACCTTGACTTCATATTGCCAATAAGATTCTGTTTCGTCCACATTCTTATCCTTATTAATGTCTTCTTGATTGGGTCTGGTAGAACCTACGGCAGACCCTCCATCGCTTGAACTTAATGGAGAATTACCTTCGTACCCGTTAAACTTTTTATATCGGGTAAGAATATCTGCTTCTTCATTATCATACCCATCGGTTCTAAAATACTCAAAATTATCTTGAGAAATATCGTTTGCCAAAACCGGAATTCCAGAGACATTTGTGGCATAGGAATCAAAAAACTGTAACTCTTCCGAATCACGTAACCCATCTAAACCAACATCTTGATATTGACGTGCATCTGGATCGTTGTCAAATCCATCCACGATTTGATTTCCTGGCGTATATCTCCCCCAATTCGTTGTATAAGGTTCGGTTTCAATAGCGGTTGGAGGTGAAGGTATTCCATTCTCAAAGAAATTTTGACCATCCTTTTGTACATCCTCCGAAACAGAACCTA
>JBLFZF010000032.1:0-29381 GCA_047610145.1 Salibacteraceae bacterium
ATCTCTTTTTTTAGAAATTTCATCAGTTTTAGATTTTCTTTCATACGTAATATCTACTTTATCTATCTCAATATTACTTATGTGAACAGCATAGTTTTGCTACATAGACTTCAATAAGCTTTTTTTTAAAAAAATTCAGTGTTCGATTTTAGATCACTGAAACGCTTGGTTTTTAATTAAAGTATCAGAGCTAAAATAAAGCTAAGCGATTTACTCGGGCTTAGTTGGTGTGGTAATAATTCAAAACGAATAAATCAGATGTTCTCTTCGCTAGTACTAGCGTCTTCTGAAATAAATTTTAAGCAATATAGAGACTTTAATTAAAACCTTTGTTAAAGTATTCTATATAAGTCTGTTGCATTTAAACTCTGGATCATCAATATGTATGGGTTCCCTGTACCACTATAATCCCTAATTTGATTGGAGTATTGTTTTATAGGCTTTAATTTTTTTACAGCTTTATTATTTGGCAACTATTTATCGGTTAGTTTTTGATTTTATTTTGAAAAAACCTATTAATTTAATTACATGCATAACGGATTCAGCTTTAAATAATCAACTGCCATGTTATATTCATAGCTATTTTCTTGGTGATTGTTTTCCAAGTCTAAGTGAAAATATTTGCCTTTGGTCAACCAGAAATTTAATCTAGCAGTTGTTTTAGTTTCTCTAATTGTAAGTTCTGGAATTCGTATATTAATATATTTTAAATTATGAAACGCACCTAAATCTTGATCATCATATATAATAACGTTGTATCGAACTCGAATGTCATTAATGGTTAGGGTGTGCGTAAATCAATCATACTTTTCAATTTTGGTATCACTTGCTATAGGATGACTGAGTAAGAAAATATTCAATCTAAGCGTTTGAAATTAGCTACCTTTGGATTCTAAATTTTGAGACATGTCATACACTAATATTTTAGTAGAAGTAACGAATGCCATTATGCGCATTACGATTAATAGACCCAAACAGTTAAATGCTTTAAACGGGGATACAATTACCGAATTAAGTGCTGCTTTTAAAGAAGGGGAAGCAAATGGTGCCGTGCGAACTATTATTATAACTGGAACAGGAGATAAAGCTTTTGTTGCTGGAGCAGATATTAAGGAATTTGCAGATTTCTCGATAGAAGAAGGGCGTGAGTTAAGTCGATCTGGTCATCATAACTTGTTTGATTTAGTAGAAGGGTTAAATACCCCGGTTATTGCTGCTATTAATGGATATTGTTTAGGTGGTGGATTAGAGTTAGCCATGGCGTGTCACATTAGAATTGCATCAGACAATGCTATGATGGGCTTACCAGAAGTGTCGTTAGGAGTAATTCCGGGATATGGAGGTACTCAAAGATTAACACAATTAGTGGGTAAAGGAAAGGCACTAGAGCTAATTATGACTGCTGGAATGATGAAGGCAGAAGAAGCTAAAAACTGGGGTTTAGTTAACCACATTACTTTTCAGAATGAATTAATAGAAATGGCTGAGAAAATTGCAGGTAAAATTGCAAAGAACTCACCGAAAGCAATTGGTTTAGCTATTGAAGCGGTTAATGCTGGTCAAAAAGATGGTGTTAATGGGTTTGAAGTGGAAATAACCAAATTTGGAGAGGCTTTTGGAACGAATGATTTTAAAGTAGGAACACAAGCATTTTTAAACAAAGAAAAAGCAACGTTTACCGGAGCTTAATATGAAATGATGAGGTACAAAAAAGGCCTCTATTTATGGAGGCCTTTTTTTGTGATACATGTATTATATTTTTCTAAACCCTACTTTTTCTCGAACTCTATTCAATACAGTGTTTGCGATTACAGTTGCTTTTTGGGCCCCTTTTATGAGTTCTTTTTCTAGTTCATCCGGATTATCCATTAACTCACTATAACGTCTTCTAGGCCCCTCAAACACCGCTAAAATAGCATTTAATAATTCCTTTTTAGCATGTCCGTATCCGTAATTACCTGCAAGATAATTTGCACGCATTTCTGCTACTTTTTCTTCGGTGGCAATAAGGCTATACAATTGAAAAGGAACACTAGAATCCGGGTTTTTTGGTTCTTCTAACGGAGTATCATCTGTTAAAATCCCCATTATTTGTTTTTTCAAAATATTTTTAGGTGCAAAAACATCAATAAAGTTACCGTAACTTTTACTCATTTTTTGACCATCTGTTCCCGGAACTAGCATCACACTTTCTTGAATATCAGATTTAGGTAGCACAAAAGTTTCTCCGTATATATGGTTAAATGAATTCCCTAAATCACGGGTCATTTCTAAATGTTGTTTTTGGTCTTTCCCTACCGGAACAATTTCCGAATCATATAGTAAAATATCGCAAGCCATTAATACGGGGTAATCAAATAACCCAGCATTCACATCACTTAACCGTTCTGATTTATCTTTAAATGAATGAGCGTTTGCCAACATTGGAAAAGGAGCAATACAATTTAAATACCATGTTAATTCGGTAACCTGAGGTATATCACTTTGTCGGTAAAAAATGGTTTTATCGGTATCTAATCCCATCGCTAACCAGGCTGCTGCCACACTATAGGTATTATGCTTAATAATTGCGGGGTCTTTAATAGCTGTTAAAGAATGCATGTCAGCAATAAAAAGTAACGATTCGTTTTTAGGATTATCTGCTAGTTTAATAGCTGGATTGATAGCTCCTAAAATATTTCCTAAATGCGGTGTTCCGGTGGCTTGTACACCGGTTAATACTCTTGACATTATAAACGTGTTGATTTATGGCGAAAGTAAAGTTTAAAATAACTTTCGACTGTATTGATTCAGTTTTTTATAACCCTTTAACTATGGCGGTCCACACACTTAGCTTTCCGTTTTCATAGCGGGTCCAAATAGGCCTAATCATACCATTGTGAGCAGATATATTTATATAATCACCAAAAAACACGTATGTAATTGGTGTAAAAGGAGATTCACTAATTTTATGGTTTTTGAAAGTCCCCCCCCCATCTTTTGATACTGCCATGTACACATCGGTTTGAGTATCCACATAGTTTCTACGGTCATAGAAAATAGAGTAGAGGTAACCAGTGGTCTGGTCAATAGTTAGCCAAGGGAGAAATTGATGGGTTTTTGTAACATCGTCATTTACCCGTGTAGGTGCAGACCATGATTTGCCTGCATTAATAGACTTAGTGATAAAAACATCGGTATTTAACTCACCATTTCTTTGATCTGACCAACATACATAAATAGCGCCTCTGTGGGGTCCTGTACTCATATCAGAAACCGTGATAGGCAGTCCGTTGGTTCTATTCAACCCTTCCACTTCTTGAGTCCAACCTCCAGTTTGTTGGGCAATTATTGTTTCTTCTACAATGGGCTTTCCTTCTGTGTATGTATTAAAATAGATGTATTCATTGTTGGCCCAAGCTACATGTACTTCTCCATTTAAACCAATGGCCGGAACAGCGCCTTCTGTGGTTTGATCATCATCTATACAATCGCCCGGAATTAAACTTAAAGTTACTGGTGAGCTCCAAGATTTTCCATTGTTATCTGAAAAAGAGCTGACTATCAAGCTTTTATCTTCTTTTTCTTTACTGCCGTAAGTATCAAACTGTGTCCAAGTAACATAGGTTCGTTCTCTTAATTGATCATATACAGCCCACTCCTTATCTTGATCTTTTAGTGCGTTTAAGCCCATGAATTTTCCTTTGTGAAATTTGGTGGGTTTGCGTTTGGTGTATTGACATACAATTCTATCTAAAAAACTATCATCTTCATAGGGTTTTCCTTTAGGTAAGGAAAGGTGGAAATATAAAAATTTACCAGAGTTGGTAGAAATAATACAGGGATCACCATATACCCCATATTTAGATTGCATTAATTTCTTACTCCAGGTTAAACCTGCATCGGTACTGAGATACGTAGTTTTAATATTTACTCCTGCCATTATCACATTGGTGTCTTTTAGAGAAACACTTATGGTAGGTTCTTCAGGTCCGTTCGCACTAAACCCTTCATCGATTAATACGTTTGTAAACGATTGGCTCAATAGGAGGTATGGGAAAAGGAATGCAATAACACTGAGATGTTTGATCATTTCATTAAGGCTTTAAATTCACTTAAAATTATCGCTGTTGCTCCCCAAACCTTATGTCCAAAAACATTAAAATAGGGAGCTTTGAAATTAGTGTTACCTACTCCAATATGTACATTTCCATTTTTTATGATGTCATCATTAAATAAAAGAGAGATGGGGGTTTCAATGATTTGTTCTACCTCAAAGTCATCTTTAATGAAGTTTGGAACCGCATTTAAAACGCCAATAAATGGGGTGACTAAAAACTTACTGGGTGGAATGTACACATCAGAAAGTTTACCTAAAACAGTTACGTTACCTGTAATACCCACCTCTTCATAAAGCTCTCTTAGTGCTGTGACTTGGAGATTAGAATCTTCTGGATCTTTTGAGCCACCTGGTAATGCAATTTGCCCAGAATGAACACCCTCATACTTTGGACGCTCGATCAGTGCAATATGGGCATGATTATTTTTATTATAAATCAAAATCATAACCGCACTTAATCGGGGGGTAGGATTAGTGGCTAACCATTTATTACGGTCTCCAATATTAAAAGGCGACATTAATTTTTGTGCACTGAAATCGTGTTTTCCTATTTGTGATTTAACCTGTATTAGGAATGAATTGAAATCCAATTGTTATTCGTTTTTTAAGAGATTCAAATATATGAGATAATGGAGAGAACAAAACATTAAATTTGTGTTTATCAATTTATAACATATGTCTAAATATTCACTTTTAGGTTTACAAAAAAAGAACGCTCGTATCTATCGACTTTCTTGGCTCGTTTTTTTCTCAGGTTTTCTGGTTGGCTTGGGTGTATTGATTTTTTCTATAAAAAGCAACAGTAACTCAAATAAATGTACACATCTTATAACTGAACTTAATGAGTTTAGTAAAAAGGTTAATTCCACTGGAAATAGAATTAAACAAGTGTTATTACTAGAGGAGGGTTTATCTAATGCCAAGAGTGAACATTTAAAAACCGAACTAGCCACTATTAATACAGAATTAGACCAGCTTATTATTGAGTTAAATTCGTATGACGTTGGATTTGTTATAAAAGACTCTATTGCTGTTTTGTGTAAAGATATAAAGCGGCATTATAAAAACTTTAATGGCATTGCTATTTTAATTGTTAATGGAAATAGCGGTGTGGAGGATAATACAGAGGTATTTAAATCTCAATTATTAGGTCACCTTACCTCTTTAGAGAATGATTTGGCAGACCTAAGAATTATTGGGATAGTATATGTTAATGAGTCATTTCAATTGGTGTTG
The DNA here is from genome assembly GCA_047610145.1 of Salibacteraceae bacterium. Classification (GTDB taxonomy): domain Bacteria; phylum Bacteroidota; class Bacteroidia; order Flavobacteriales_G; family Salibacteraceae; genus CAJXZP01. Next base: position 5,336 of record JBLFZF010000032.1, read on the forward strand.
ATGTATAATATGTTTATTGGGGGTATTATTCTGGTATTAGTAATAATGGGGTATTATTTAATATTAAATCCATTGAAAAAAAGCTTCGAAAAAAGTAAAGACTTAGAAGAAACCAGAAGGATAGAAATGGTGACGTCTGTAAAAAAAGTGAATACAGCGGTACAGATGCAAAAAGAAGCAGAGTTAAAACTTAAAACTAAAAATTCACAAGTAATTAAATTACAAGAGAGTCTGTCAGAGTCTATAAAGCAGATAAACAGTTTAGGAAAAGATAAGAGTCTAATTTATTTGAATGCGGCTTCAGATTTGGAGGGGTATTTAAAAGTGGTGAACCTTCAAAAAGAAATAATAGAAAACCAAACTAATGTTTCTAGAAATGATAGTTGGAGGCCTTTAACAAGTGCTATATCACAATTGAATTCTTTAGTGGGTGATTATTTTAGTAAGTCCAGATCAGAGATGAATGAGCAAACGCACTCAGAAGTATACTTATCTCAATTAATTAGTGAAATTATTTTGTCTATTTCTATTAGCGGCAGCTCTGTTTTTGAACAAATGGCTGATATGCCTTCTTTTAAAACCAATGTAGATTTATTTAAAAACGTATTACAACCTTACTTTGATTTGATTTCATCTGTTGAAAATGTTGGTTCAGTAAAAGTATCAGCGCTGGAAAGTGGTAATTTTTGTGAAATTAAGTTTGTTGGTTTATCTAAGAAATTTGTGAAGGAAGTTGTGAAGATTGAAAACCTTAAAATGATAGAAATGAGTTTTATTGAGTTTAAAATTCATATGGCTAAAAGCACCATAATAGAGCGTGGTGGAAAGGTATGGATTCAGGATGATGTGGTTAAAAAAGGCGTTCTATCTTTAAGGTGGGCGCTGTAATTTGATTTTTTACTTAAAGAGATTAACCTTTTACTGCAAGGTATTAGACAGTAGTAGTCTTAATTTTGTTTCATCATAAATATAGTATGAATACTATGAGAACTATATCTTCTATTAAATTGATAAACGAAAAAGAAGAGTTTAGTACATCTAGATTCGTTTTAAAGGTATCCATATTATTAGTAGCCACATTTTTATTATTGAACGTACTAGATATCCCAACCATTTAATTAATTATTATTTATTCATAAAAAAGGCCGGTAAATATTATTTACCGGCCTTTTTTTATGTCTTTTTTAGTAGATTATCTAATCAGAGTCACTGTGCCGTTATAGTCATGCCCGTTAGAATCATCAGTAACATCATGAGCTACAATTTTCCAAACATACACCCCATTTTGGGCTATGTTGCTTGTTCCCTGATGACGTCCATCCCAAGGTTGTGTTAAATCATTAGATTCAAAAACTAACCCACCCCAACGATCATAAATTTGAAGAGAATACTGTGATTCATCTAACCCAATTCCTCTCGGTGCAAATACATCATTTTGTCCATCCCCGTTAGGAGTGAAAGAGTTAGGAACATATATATTATACTCTCCACCAATTCGTAATAACTCGGTTACATCATCTATACAGAGTTTGTCGGTGGTAATATTTAAAGTAACAGCAAATGTACCCGTATCTGCGGGGAATTTGAATAAGGGGTTTTGGTCACTTGAGTTTCCGACTCCAGTAAAATCCCATTGCCAGTTTTGGACATTACCAATGGATTTATCTTCAAATTGAACAATAGTATTATAGATAGTTGTTTGTTCCGGATCCATGCTGAAAATAGCGGTGGGTTTCGGGAACACTTCAATAAACTCTGTTTTTGTTATATCACTTTCACAACCATTTGGAGTAATTACAGTTAAACTTACATCATATAAACCAGCTGTTAAGTCGGTTAAATCAACTTGAAAGCCATGAGCGGTAAAAGACTCTTCAGAATCAGTTATGGTCCATTTTGCTAATTGAACAGGGGAGGATGCATTTATTAATGTGATATTAAATGGTTCACAACCAGAAGCCGTATCATTGGTGTAAAAGTCCATAGTTGGATTAGGATGTACATTTACCCATACAGAATCATATGCAGGTGGAGTTTCACAATTATCAGTGACTTTAACAGTATATAAAGTACTCACTAATGGTTGAGCTCCTGGGTTCTGAATAAATGCGTTAGATAAACCAAAAACTGGCGACCATTGATAGCTCAATCCTTGGCCATTACCTCCAACAGCAATAGCGTTTAATTGAGTGGTTACTTCCGGACAAATATCTGCATCTAAACCAGCGTTTACTTCTAAAGAGTCATACATAGTAAGTGTAATTAATTTTGCACTTGAGCTACAGCCAGAAGAGTCTACCGCGTATACAGAATATATCGTGGTTTGGTTTGGACAAGCCATTTGTGTGGCGTTAGAATCAAATCCATTATTCCAAATATAGCTGTATGGACCACCTGAACCACCTACTGCGGTTGCTATTAGGGGTACACATCCAGAGATACAAACTTGTAAGTTGCTAATATTTGTTGTTAACTCAATTTCCATTGGTTCTATAATTATTGCGGTAGTTGTTCCAAAACATCTTCGCGCAGAATCTGCAACCATTACAGAATAGGTTCCGCTAGCAAGTCCCGTAAAATTAGGATTCGTACTAAAACTAGTGCCATTATTCACACTGTATCTATAAGGTGGAATACCACCGATGGCAGAAACATTTATGACACCGTCATTAATCCCAAAACAAGAACAATTTTGAACAATTACGCTTGCAATTACTTCAACAGGTTGCGTAATAGTAAATGGGAATATTTGTTGGCAGTTATTCGAGTCCATAACAGTCAATTCGTAATCTGAGCCGGCACAAAGTCCGTTTACATTAGAACTATTAGATCCAATAATATTTACTCCTTTTCTCCAATTAAAGGAGTAAGGTAATGTACCACCAATTATACTTACAGAGGAAGACCCGCCACAAGCATTAAAACAAGTATCGTTTACCGGAACAATATTTGCAATCATTTCTGGCGCATCTTGTACAATTTGTTCAAATGGAGGGGTAGTACAACCTACCGAATCCATAATTACAACTTGGTAAGTATCTGCCTTTAGTGTACTAAATTGATTATTATTTTGATATACTGTTCCGCTATCTATTGAATACGAGTAAGGAGGTGTTCCTCCCTGACCAAATACGTCAATTGTACCGGAGGAATCTTGAAAACAGATTAGAGTAGTAAATGTAACGGAATCTAGGAGTAACTGATTATTACTAAATAAGGTCACTGTATCTGGCCAAGAAGTACATAAATTAAAGTCTCTCGCAAAAACAACATAAGTTCCAGCGGCAACATTATTGTATGAACTATTAGGCCCCCAAGTAACACCGCCATCAATACTATACGAATGCGGTGTTTGACCGCCTGTAATATAGATATCAATAACACCACTCGCGGTAGAAAAACAAAGAGGTGTATTTGTAATTACACTATCTATAGTAGGGGTGTTGAAGTTTATTAATGTGTCTATTCTTGTTGGAGATAGACAACCATTACTATCCATATACTGCGTTGTATATGGTCCCATTGGCAAGCTGGTAAATAAACTATCTATCTGAAAGCTTTGTCCGCCATCTGCACTAAAAAGAAAAGGGGAAGCGCCTCCATTACTATTCACTAGAATCTCACCATCGCTCATACCACAAGCTGGTTCGGTGAATACTAAATTTGGTTCATACATTTTATTAACAAAGACGGTGACGCTATCTTGTACAGAGCAACCGCAGAAATTGGTGTAAGTAACATGAAAAATGGTAGTGGTATCTACCGAAATAGTAGGAACTAAACCATTAAGACTAACCAAACCTACACCCGTATTGGAATACCAATAAACAAAAGGTGGATTACCAGTACACAAGTCAAAAACCTCAGGGCTTAATTGAATGGTATCTCCACCACAAATAGTGGTATCTGGTCCGGCAACAAAATTGGCCACTGATATTTCTATGGAAGTTGTATCCGCACAAACACCAAATGTATCTGCCAGAATCACATTATATGTGGTCGTGGTATCGGGCCATACGGTAGGACCTTGAATAGATGTATCGTTAATATTTAAGTTTGGCCACCAAGTATATTCATAAGCTGCTGGATCATAACCATAACAAAAAGTAAAACGGGTATCGGGACGGAAAAAAGTTCCACCTCCGTAACCCAAGGGAATTGTACATGCTTCTGATGTATCTGATGGTAATTCAAGTGTTGCTAAGAATTTTTGAGCACCAGGAGTTAAAGCTTTGTATTCTCTTGTTCGAGTAAACGTATTTTGTGTTGCTCCTTGAGCTCTATTATCAAAACAGATTTCTACAATTAGGTTAGATGATCCGTCCCATACATAAGGAACCGCAAATTGCAACATATTCCAACCAGTGGTAATATTAACCTGTTGAGCCGGAAAAACATTTATCAACCCAATAGTTTCGAACAGAGTTCCGGGCATAGACAATTTTGTCGTACATCCAATTTTCATGGAATAATTATAATAAGCAGAAGTTCCATTTATAGCCGTAACAAAGAAACCTAGTTCAGTGATTAACCCAGCTTGGAGACCCATAGCGGTTAATTCGCGTCCTAAATAGAGATACTGTTGCTTTGCTGTTTTAAAAGCATTTCCGAAAGGTGCTGGATACTCTGTATTTGTTAGAGTTACAATAGGACCAGATGTGGCATCTACTGGATTGTAATCTAATAAAATATCTGTAGTATACCCTTGATTACCACAAGGAGCAGTGCTCTCTACACACGTGGTTGTGAAATTTGGACCTAAATCTAGCAGTAAATCAGAGGAATCACCAAATTGACAAATATTCAATGGATCGGCAATAATAGTCGGTACTGGAATAGGAGGAACCTTAGCAACTATATGTGTCGTGCTCTTAATACAACCACCTGAAGAGGTCATTGTTACAGAATAAGTTGTTGTAATTGGGGCTAGAGCTTTAGGGTTTTGAACTGTATCACTAGAAAGCCTTAATATATTATTCCACTTATAAGTATAGGCTCCTGGCAAGGAAGAGTTTGCCCATAGTTGCATAGAGTCTACCGAACAGGTAATTGTATCAGGACCAGATGATGCAATATAGTTTGGTGCTGCTGTTATTGTTACCGTATCTGTATTTTGACAAGTGGTTGATAAATTGGACGTCAATAAATAAGTGGTAGTTGTTTGTGGAGATACTTGCGGATCTAGGCAATTTTGACAGGTCATATTGAAGTTTGCGGAAGAAGTAACGGTATCAATAGGAGAGCCAGAAAGAACGGTCCAATTAAATATGGTTCCACCAGAGCCTCTTAATTGCGCCCATTGTATTCCTTCACAAATAGCTTGATCTGGACCAGCATAGGTAGATGCGGTTACTTTTATAACATAAGATGCACTGACTAAACCAAATAGTGGACAAGCATCATCAACTGCTGTAACAGAGAATGAATTAAAAGGAGGGGTTCCAGATTGGGTAGTCCAAGTAACGTTCATTATTGCAGGATTTCCAGGAGTAAATACGATGATAGCACCTGGTAAAACACTTGCGATATTAGAAAATAAAGTGACGGTATCTAATGTATCAGGATCAGGAAATTCTAAATCAAAACTAAAGGTGTTTCCAACACAAACCTCTATAGTTGTAGAATCAACCAAAATTCCGGAACCAGTAAAGTTTTGGTACCCTTGGTAGACAGGGGGTAAGTTGGAGCAAGAAATAACAACAAACTGAATATCTCTAGTTACACAACCCAGTAATATTCCGGTTCCGTATTCGTATTCACATACTTGAACAGCTACAACGTAACTACCTAGGTTTGTGGGGGTAAAAACCAATTGCCCGGTATTTCCATTTAAAACAGCACCTGGAATTGGTAATGCTGGTGTAAAACCAGCATTGTAGGTAACGTTTGTGTTGACTCCGGCATTTGAAGATGATATAGGAGAAACCATTGAATAAACAATACTATCGCCATCTGGTTCTACCACACCAAAGTTATAATTTACTAATTGATTTAAACATACATAAGGAATAGGTTGTGCATTGAATACAGGCGAATTGTTACAAGAATCAGCAGCTGAATTTATTGAAGCAGGAATCCAAAAACCTGATTGGCCAACTAAATTCTGAGAAGAGTTACGACAACAAGAACTCCAAGACATTGTCCAGGAATTACAAACCGGATTCAAAACAACGATATCAGAATAAATATACTGCTGCATTCCTGGCAAAGGACCTCCGTTACAGGTAGAGTTTCCAATACTAGCAGCACACAACTGAGAAACCTCTGTCCCAATAGGACCGTTTTGTAGAGTGAGGTTTACATTTATATCTGCACCACAAGGGCTTGAAAACGTTACTGGAGCCGCAGTTGGGGCGCCAGCACCACTACAATCTCTAAACAAATTAAAAGTAACTAAATAGGTGTTTGGTCCAATACATTGATAGTTGAAATCAGCACCTGCAAAATGTGTTGCATTTGCTTGATGAGCTAACAATCCAAACAATCCAAACATTGAAATTGCAATTATTTTGTAAATAGTTTTCATAGTCCTCAATAAGTATATTTTACAATAATAAAAAAGTCAGGACAAGTAACGTCCTGACTTCTTTATTTAAACGTTCCAGTGCTGAACGGGTTGCTTTGGTCGTCTATTTATTTCCAGAACCAGTCAAAGTAATGGTTCCTTGTTTTTTATATTCTGTTTGGTTGGCATCAGGGTTTATTCCTGTTACTACATAGAAATATACACCATCTGATTGGTCTTCACCAGCCCAACCCGCTTCAGGATCATTCCATTCATAAACTAGTTTACCCCATCTATTAAAAATCTGAACTTTGTAATCTTGTAATCCAAATACAGGAACATAGAATACATCATTTTGCCCATCATTATTAGGTGTGAATACATTATAGAATTCTTCAGATGCAATACTGTATATTTCACTAAATGCAGTATCACTACAACCAAATTCATTGGTAACAATTAATTGGTTAACATAAATAGAAGCACCATCCATTAATTGATTATCCTTATCTAGGTTAGGAGTTACATAATTAAAACTCACATTAGCATTGTTACTACTGTTCCTATTACTAGCTGGGATATTTGGGTACTGTTCCCAGTTATGATACCAAACTAATGTGTCAGACACGCCTGTATTCAATGCATTAAAATTAACTAGGAATGGAGTAAATCCAAATATCGGTGAATTGGTATAAGAAACACTTACTTGGTCTATTTCATTAGTGTCTGTAAATGTCATGTCGTAATCAGCAATAGGAGCTGGGTTTAATGGGAGAATGTATTCTACTTTAGGGGAAACACAAGCCCAGTTATTTTCTGTGACCCAAACTTTAATGACTCCTGGTAAAGTATTTGGATCTGGAGCTACTCCCCATAACTGAGGGTTTCCAATTCCAATAGTGTCTGTTAATAAGAACTGACTGTACCAGTATATACTATCATTATTAACTCCAGAAGCGGATAAAAGCACATCATCACCAGCACAATACTTTGCCGGGTCAACAGTTGGACTTTCTGGTGTATCTAATACGTATATAGTATCGGTAGTTACGCCTATACAGCCAAAGGTGTTGACATAAGTCACCTCAAACTCCCAAGAACCAATACCGTTTATAGTGGCATCAAATTCGCCATTTTGTCCATATGGATGGATGTTTAATGTGTCAGAAGCGCCAAAAGGGGCAATAGGAGTTTGAGTGAAGGTAACTCCTGCACCATATAACCAAGGAGAAATAAATAGTCGTGCTTTCTTGTTATCTGAACAGAAAGCTAAATCGCCAGCAGATGAAGTATATTCAATAGGGTTAACTCTAATAGTCATTGATTGGCTAGAACCACATGAGCCATTGATACCAGCAATGGATAAAGTAACAATATAATCTCCTAAAGGTACGTTTGTCGCATTAAATATTCCAGCTGTATCAATGTAGCCATCTGGGTTTACCCATGTTTTTATAATTGGACCAGAACCTTGTAAAGGATTACTAGATAAAGTGTAATTGTTATTTAAGTCGATAGAGCTTCCTTCACAAACGTTGATAATTGGATTAGTCAACAAAAATGAATAAGGCTGAATAATACGCACCATTTGAGTATCTGCATTGTAACATGGTTGAGTTAACGTGTATGTTACCGCATAGGAACCTGGTGTTAAACCAGTAGGTTGAAAAATACCATTCGTAGTATCTATGATACCTATTCCACTCCATCTACCTCCTGGTAAAACAGATGATAATGTATCAGGTGCAGAACCTAGACAGAATTCTTTTGGTATAAATGAAGCATCTGGAAGCGGAATAATTTGAACGTTTTTAGTGGAGTCACTAGCGCAACCACCAGACAAAGAAGATACTGAATATTGAATAGCTGTTGCACCAACCCCTCCAATAGTAGGGTCGAAGACCCCATTAACGGAATCAATAACTCCAATTCCACTAAATAATCCACCACCTACATTAGGAGTTGCAATTTGCAAACCTCCATTTATACAAATAGTATCAAGCATATTAAAATTAGCATCAAATTGGTTAACTACAGCCACAAGGTGAGATACGGTATCGCTACAGGTTCCAAATGTGTCCTGAACAACAACTGTATATGTGGTATTTGTTACTGGAAATACGGTTGGATTAACAATGTTAGTACTATCAATATTGGTGTTAGGTGCCCAAGAGTAATTAAATCCATTAGGATTAGCTCCGGTACAAAAGTTAAACTTGATGTTTGGTCTATCTAAAATAGTGGTAGAGAATATTGGAGCACCACAAGCAGTTCCGTTAAAACTTCTTGAAACCCGAGTACTTACAAAGTTGGTTTGTGAATACTTGGTAATTACAGTCCCGTTAGCCGGAGAACTTGAATTAGCGTAACAAATTTCAATGACTAGGTTAGATACTCCATCCCAGTCATATTCTGTACTAAAGTTATGCGCATTCCAACCTGTAGTAGCGGTATGAGCGTATCCTGGTAACACGGTGGTTAAACCTGTTTCCCATCCGACTGATAAATTACTAGAGGAGGTACACCCTAATTTCACCTCGAAGTTATTAAAAATACTAACAGTTCCAATGAGTAAGTTTTCAAAGCTTATAGCACTTATTTTACCAGAGGTCATTCCCATCGCATAAAGCTCACTTGCTCTAAACAGAAATTGGTGTCTATGACTGGCATATCTACCTCCGTATGGCGCTGGATACGAGAATTGTCCGTTTACTAAAGTTCCAGTGCCGATGACTCCCGTTAAATTATTACCTACGCATGGAGAGGTAGAAGGGCCACAAAATGGACTTGGTACTTCACCAAGCACTGCTTCCAACTGTGCACTATCTCCCAAACAGATAACAGTATCTCCGAATATAGATACGTTGGGAGGGAATGGGGGAGATAAATTTACAAATACTAGTCCTTCTTTTATACATCCACCATTTGCTTGCACCGTGACTTGGAAATTGGTTGGTGCTAATGGTAAAACTGTAGGATTAAAAATAGTGTCAAAATCCATATATTGACTATTATTCCATTGGTAGGTATAGGAGAATGTAGGTTCGCTTGTTACCGCAGAAATCATAATACTATCTATAGGACAGATGATAGTATCGTTGTGCATTGTTAAATTGAAATTAGGCAAAACCACCACTATCACGGTGTCAATGCTTTTACATCCACTAATTAAATCAGATGCAACACCATATGTAGTGGTTAAGGATGGTGACACACTTGGATTATCACAATGTATACACGTCATGTTGAAATTAGGATTTATGGCCCCACTAGGTAAGAACTCAACGGTGTCAATAAAACCAGTACCCCCAATTTTATACCAAGTGAAGTTATCTCCGCCCACTACATTTAATTGGTGCCATTGGGTACCCTCACAAATGGATCCATCTTCACCAGCGTAGGTACTTGGAAATATGTTTACATTAAATACGGCAGAAACGAGACCAACAACGGGACAGGCATCATCAATTCCTGTAACAGTAAATGAGGTAAATGGAGGGGAGCCTGGTTGCGCCATCCAAGAAACATTTAATGTGGCGGGGTTACCATTTATAATGGTGACTACAGCACTACTATCCAATGCTGCGTATATATTATGAAATATGTTTATTGTATTTGTGGTATCAGGGTCACTTAAAGCCACATCAAAACTAAAGCTATCGCCAATACAAACTTCAATAGTATTAGAATCTACTTGTACTCCAGATCCAGAGAAGTTATACATTCCTGGAGAGTTAATTAAAGGCGTAGTATTAGAACAACTTTGAACAACTACTTGTATATCTCGTATACTGGTACCTTTAATTACACCAGTTGATCTGTCGTATTCTTCAATTCTAACTACAATTACGTATACCCCAGTTATCGTTGGAGTAAATGTTAATTGACCATTAAAAGTGTTGAGTACGGCATTTCCACCAGGTAAAGGTTGGTTAGATGTATAGGTTCCAGAATAAGGTACTAATCCTGTTGCATTTTCAAATCCAGGAGACATAAAATATACAATACTATCACCATCCGGTTCAACGACACCAAAGTTATAGTTGACTACTTGGTTTAAACATACGTATGGAATGGGTAAAGCAGTAAATGTGGGAGATGTATTACAAGAATCAACTCCGGAATACATGGTGGTATAAATGTAGGTGTTTAGACCACCTGGGGTGACTAGGTTGGAAATTTGATTATTTCTACAACATCCATTCCAACTCATAACCCAAGTGTTACAGGGCGGAGATAAAACCACAATTCCTGAATAAGTGTGTTGTTCCATTCCAGGCCAAGTTCCATTGTTACATGTTGAATTTGGTATTTGTGTTGGGCACAACTGAGAAATTTCTGAAAAAGATTGTCTTTGCAAATTTGCATTTGTAGCTCCACCACAACTACTGGCGAAATTCACAAAAGCGTTGGCAGGTGCACCTGCACCTGCGCAATCTCTGAAAAGATTAACAGTTATCAAAAATGAATCTTGTCCTACACAAGCATAGCTAATGTCTCCACCTGAGAAGTGAGTTGCCTTCGCATTTTGCGTTATTCCGATAAGAATAAAGACGGTATATAGAACGGACCTGTAAAATAACTTCATATTATTATGTTTTTATGTCATTTTGACGATAGGTCGCATTTTAAAGTTGTACCAACGGCAAAAAAAAATATTGCCGCGAATGTAATTAAATTGATGCTGTTTTTGTGTGGTTAGTAACAATCTAAGATAATTGACTGTATAGGAGTAATTTATACGTTATTTAAACTCTGGGTTAGTCTTAATTTAATCAAAAAGGCTGCAACGATTGAACGTTGCAGCCTTTTAATTGATTTGTGATATTGTATTAGTTACCGGAACCGGTTAAAGTAATAGTTCCTTGTTTTTTGTATTCTGATCTATCGGAATCATTATTTATTCCGCTTACTGTATAGAAATAAACACCATCTGATTGATCTTCACCAGCCCAACCTGCGGCAGGATCGTTCCATTCATAAACTAGTTTACCCCATCTATTGAAAATTTGTACTTCGTAGTTTTCAAGTCCAAATACAGGTACATAAAAGATATCATTTTGACCATCTCCGTTTGGTGTAAACACATTGAAAAATTCTTCAGATGCAATACTATATACTTCAACTTGAGCTGAATCAGAACAACCAAATTCATTGGTAACATATAGATTGTTTATGTAAGCTATTGCACCGCTCATTAGCGTTCCATTTTTATCTAAGTTTGGTTTAAAATAATTCCAATTTACGTTAGCGTTATTGGTACTATTTATTTCATCAGCATTGGGTGGTTTTATTTCCCAGTGATGAAACCATTCTATCGTATCTGAAGCTAGAGTATTTAATGCGTTGAAGTTAACCATCAATGCCGTGAATCCATAAATAGCAGATACGGTATGCGGTACATTAACTAGTTCAGCACCATTTGAATCTCTATAGTTCATTTCAAAAGCAGCTTCTGGCGCACCTTTAATCGGTAATTCGAATTGAACTTTTGGAGAAACACAAGCCCAATTGTTTTCGGTAACCCAAACAAAAATGGCTCCGTTGGATGTATCCGGTGCTACATTCCAGAATACTTGATCTCCAGTTCCAATCACATTGGTATTTAAGAAATCACTATACCAATAGAGACTATCTTGATTAGCTCCTGTAGCTGATAAATACACATCTTCACCTTCACAATACGTGGTCTGGTCAGGGTTTGGAGACTCTGGTGTATCTAGCACATAAATGGTGTCCATAGTTACTCCAACACATCCAAATGTATTTACATATGTCATTTCAAATTCCCACTCACCTATTCCTAAAATAGTCGCATCAAATTCAGCGTTTTGGCCGTAAGGGCTTAGGTTTAATGTATCGGTCGCTCCTAAAGGTGCAATAGGTGTTTGAGTATAACTAACACCAGCACCGAATAGCCATGGGCTTACAAATATTCTAGCTTGTGAATTATTTGAACAATATGCTAAATCACCAATTCCGATAGCGTAATCAACAGGCTGAACTCTAACCGTCATGGTTTGAGCAGAACCACAAGTTCCGTCCATACCCGCAATAGAAAGCGTAATGATGTAATCTCCTGGTGGTACAGAGTCTGCATTGAAAACTCCATTAGAGTCTACATAACTATTTGGATCATACCAATTAACACTTACTGGTCCAGATCCTTGCAGTGGATTACTAGATAGTGAGTAGTTTAGATTTAAATCTGCAGATGCTCCTTCACATACTGGAACTATCGCGGAAGTGAACGTAAACAAATAAGGTTGTATTATTCTCACTGTAATTACGGTATCAATAATACATGGATCTGTTAAAACGTATGTTATTGGATAATTTCCAGCAGGAAGACCTGTTGGGTCAAAAATACCTGATGTTGAATCAGCCATTCCAGTTCCCATCCATATTCCTCCTGGATTAACAGGCACTAAAGTGTCTGGAGCAGAATTAACACAAAACTCTAGATTACTAAACGTAGGGTCTGTAGAAGGAATAACGTGGATGTTAATGGTAGAATCGTTAACACAGTTACCTGTTGGGGACGACACCCAATAATTTATTGCGAATGTTCCTGTTCCGGATACCATCGGGTCAAAAGTACCTAATGAATCATTTGTAATTCCAGTACCAGTAAAGATCCCTCCGCCAATTGCCGGAAGACATGTAATAATACCTCCATTTAAACAAACGGTGTCTGGAATAAGGAAACTTGCATCAAACTCTGTGACAACTTCTACATCATGAAATACGGTATCAGAACATGTTCCGAATGTATCCTGAACTATAACACTATAACTAGTACTTGTTACAGGGAAAACAATTGGAGTTTGGCTATTACTTGAATCCATATTAATTGGTGGAGTCCAAGAATAGTTAAATCCAGTTGGGTCAGCTCCTGAGCAATAGTTAAATTGCATATTTGGTCTATTTGTACTCTGTCCTGTCGTTGCGGTACTTGCACAAACGTTTGCGTTATCTGCTCTGTAATAAATTACACTCACAAACGTGGTTGGGGTATACGTTGTGATAGAAGTAGCTGCAGAGGAGTAATTGGAGTTATTGTAACATATTTCAACCACAAGGTTTGAAATACCATCCCAATCATATGCGGTAGCAAACGGATGCGTGTTCCAACCCATTACAGTATTGTAGGTCGCTCCGGGTAAAACAGTAACTAGACCAGTTTCCCAGCCACCTGTTAAATCACTAGAACCCGTACAGCCCATTTTTATTTCAAAAGCATCCATGTTATTTGGCGCTCCTACTTGAGTTACGTCAAATGCTAATGAAGTTATTTTACCTCCATTAAGCATACCCATAGCCTGTAGTTCAGCTGCTGTAAATAAGATTTGATGCTTAACTCCCCAGTAAAACCTACCATATGGTGCAGGGTAACCCGTGTTGGTTACCGTTTGAGTACCGGTACCGATCGTTCCTGTGTTTGAAGTTCCAACACAAGGACCTGTGGACAAGCCACAATTGGCTGGAGTAACATCTCCAAGACTAGCGATGAGCTGAGTACTATCTCCTAAGCACATGGTAGTGTCTCCTATAATAGAAATACCATCTGGAAAAGGAGGGGATAAATTAACATAGACATTACCTCTTTTTATACATCCTCCAGGAACTTCTACCGTCACCACGTAATTTGTAGGAACTGCAGGAAAAGCAGTAGTGCTAGCAGTACTGTCATTTGTAAGACTGGACGAAGGGGCCCATGTATAATTGTAATTAAAGGTAGGCTGATTAGTGGTAACCGATAAGTTAACGCTATCAATTGGACAAATGATCGTGTCATTTGGCATAGTAATATTAAAATTGGGATGTACGACAACAGTTACAGTGTCAATATTTGAACAGCTGCTTGATAAATTCGAAACAACCACATAAGAAGTCGTTACACTTGGAGAGACACTTGGGTTGTCACACTGTATACATGTCATGTTGAAGTTTGGATTTGCATTACCGTTGGGTAAGAACTCCAAAGTATCAATAAAGGTACCATTTGGAACGATACTCCAAAAGAAATTAGTACCCCCAACAACCGGAAGGGTTACCCATTGAGTACCGCTACAAACTTCTTGATCAGCTCCAGCGTATGTACTTGGATTTATAACCACATTAAACACGGCAGACACTAAGCCAACTACCGGACAGTCATCATCAATACCTGTAATAGTAAAAGAGGTAAAAGGTGGGGAGTAAGGAGGTGCAATCCAAGATACATTTATTACTGCGGGGTTACCATTGGTGATGGTAACAACTGCAGAGCTATCTAAAGCAGCATATATATTATGAAATAACGAAATTGTTTGTGCGGTATCGGGATCATTCATTGCGAGATCGAAACTGAAACTATCTCCTACACAAACTTCTATAGAGTTGGAATCAATTTGGACGCCTGAACCAGAGAAGTTATAAATACCAGGGGAACTAATGACCGGTTGCAGATTTGAACAACTCTGAACAACTACCTGTACATCTCGTATACTGGTACCTTTAATTACTCCTGTAACTATATCATATTCTTCAATTCTAATAACAATAACAAAAACGCCAATAGCAGTGGGTGTAAATGTAAGTTGGCCATTAAATGTGTTAAGGACTGCATTTCCACCAGGTAATGGTTGTGCAGCGGTGTATGCACCTGCATAAGGAACTAATCCCGTTGCATTTTCAAATCCAGGAGACATAAAGTAAACAATACTATCACCGTCTGGTTCAACCACACCGAAATTATAATTAACTACTTGATTTAAACAAACATAAGGAATGGGTAGCGAAGTAAATGTAGGTGAATTGTTACATGAATCAACCCCAGAATACATTGTTGTATATAAGTAGGTGTTTAATGTATTTGCGCCAACTAAGTTATCTACAAGTTGGTTTCTACAACAACTTGTCCAGCTCATTGTCCAGGTGTTACATGGCGGAGCTAAAACCACAATTCCGGAGTATGTATGTTGTTCCATACCTGGCCAAGAACCACCATTACAAGTGGAGTTAGGTATTTGGGTTGGACATAATTGAGAAATTTCAAAGCTGGTTTGTTTGACCAATTGTGCGGAGGCTGTTCCACCACAGGTACTTGAAAAATTCATAAATGCTGTAGCTGGTGCATTAATACCATCACAATCTCTAAATAAATTCACGGTGACAAGAAAGGAATCTTGTCCTACACATTCATAAGAAATGTCTCCACCCGCAATGTGCGATGCATTTATTGGGTTAATTATCCCAAATAAACCAGTGGTTAGAATTAGAAAAAATCGGTAAAAATATTTCATAAGCTTAGTTTAATTTAACCAATGACGAACATGTCAAACCTTTAGTTGTCTGAGTTTTCAGTTTGTCATTGGTCACGAATGTAAACTAAAGGATTGTAGATTACAAAACACTCTAAACCAAATAGCAAAGATTATAAGTTGACCTAGATTATTTTTTTTTTATAGAGATAATAATAAAAGTTGCGTACCTCTGTATTTATTAGGCTATTACTATTTTTCAATAATTATAAGGATAATAAATTACAAGGAATAATTATCTATATCTAAGTAAAGAAATAATCACCGATAAATTTACATTTGTGGGATGAAAAACATTGATTTTATTATAGTTGGGCAAGGAATTGCTGGTACTGTGTTAAGTCATCAGCTGATTAAGAGAGGTTATTCTGTATTTGTTTTCGATGTAGATAAAAAAAACTCGGCATCTAGAGTTGCTGCAGGTGTTTACAACCCGGTGGCGTATAGAAAATTAAAAATGGCAGCATTTTCTGACTTTTTGATTCCTGAAATGGACTCTTATTATTCTGAACTGGAAAGGGAATTGCAGACTTCATTTTTTAAACCCATGTCGTTTCTTAAAATCCTAACGGACTTCGAAGAATTTAATAATTGGCAAATTCAGTCTGGAGTGGAAGCAAATACTCCGTTTATGTCTACTCATATTTTCAAAGGAAATTTTGAAGAGGGTTTAACAAACCCGATAGGGGCCGGTCAAGTGCTACAGTCGGGGTTTTTAAATATGCCCATTTTGTTAGATGCTTGGAATAGGAAATTAAAAGTAAGCGGGTGTGTTTCTTCTGCAGGCTTTGATTACGATAAGCTGGAGTATACATCTGGTAAATATTGTTATAATACTTATATAGCCGATCATATCGTTTTTTGTGAGGGAATAGGTATATCTAGTAATCCGTGGTTTAACTGGTTGCCTGTTCAAAAATTTAAGGGAGAGATTTTAGAAATTCATGCTCCAAAATTGAACGTAAAAAGAATGGTTAATAGGGGGGTGTTCTTACTTCCTATGGGTGACGGTATATTTAAAGTTGGGGCGACTCATGATTGGCGAAATGTGGATGAAATACCGACAAAAGAAGGGCGAAATGAATTGCTAGAAAAGCTAGATAAGTTTGTGAATGTTCCGTATACGGTAACAAAACACTCTGCGGGTTTACGTCCAGCATCAAGAGATAGGCATCCATATATTGGAGAACATCCCGAATTTAAAAATATGTTTGTATGTAATGGTTTAGGTTCAAAGGGCGTAATTATGGCTCCATGGTTGGTTAAAAAATTCATTGATGGGATGAAGGATAATGAATGGCCGAAACAATTTGATATTAAACGCTATATTAGATTTTATAACGAAAGGGAAAAAAGTGATGAGAAAAATTGAACATTTAGGAATAGCGGTTAAAGATTTAAAAAAAGCCAATGAAACCTTTGCGAAGCTTTTAGGTAAATCATCCTACAAACAAGAAACGGTGGAGAGTGAATCTGTGTCTACCTCATTTTTTGAAATTGGGGAATCTAAAATTGAGTTGTTGCAAGCAACCGATGAAAATAGTGCGATTCATAAGTATCTAGACAAAAATAGAGAAGGTGTTCATCACATCGCTTTTGACGTAGCAAATATATATGCCGAAATTGAACGCCTAAAGTCGGAAGGATTTGTTTTTATTAATGAAGAACCAAAAGAAGGTGCGGATAATAAATTAGTGGTTTTTATTCATCCTAAATCGGCTAATGGTTTGTTGGTTGAGTTATGTCAAGAAATAGTGGAGTAACTTTTGAATTTGGTCTATGTATTATATAGGGTAAAAAAGCGGGACTAGTGACTAAGACTGTGTCTTGAAAAGAAATAGGAACTAAGAGCGTTTTCACACACTAAATGGAAGTTTTAAATACACCCATTAAACATATTACCTCTTTAGGTTGGGGCGATTGGGTACCCCGAAATCCCAATGCTTACTCAAAACAATTATTAGGATTGATGATCTTTTATTTTGTTCATTGTGAAAATTGAGTTTATTGATCTGTTAGCTGCATTTTACTTTCAAATGCAACCTTCTTATTTTCTGTGTATCAGATCAGTAAAATCAAATGGTATCTCTTCACTTTGGTTTATTAGCGTAGATAAGCGTTTTTAATACTCCAATAGTCTCCATCCCCGGCTCTAACCATACAGTTTGCAGTCCTGCTGCTGTAGCTCCAATTAAATGTTGTGCTGAATCATCAATAAAAAGGGTTGATTTAGTGTCTAGGTTATTTTCATTCACCACAAAATCAAAAATTTCTTGGTGTGGTTTACGCATTCCCATTTCGTTAGATAAATAGGCGACTTCGAATAAATCGAAAAAGATATTTTCCCCAAAGCGTTTGTCAATGTAATTCTTAAACCATGCCATATGAATTGCATTGGTGTTACTCAATAAAAAGATGCGGTGTGTTTGCGATACCTGTTGCAAAAACTCAAACCTGTCTGTAGGGAAGTCCAATAACATGGTATTCCAAGCGGCATCAATTTGTTGATCAGAAACGGGGCCGTTTATGAGGCTTTTTATCTCTTTTCTGAATTCGGTGGATGCTATTTTGCCGGTTTCGAAATTATCAAATATGTGATTTTGCGCTTTTTGAGAAAATAGATTTTTAGCATTAGGAAGGCCTAAATTTTCAAAAGCTTGGATGGTTAAGGTATAGTCAAGATTTAATAATACCCCACCTAAGTCAAAAATGACAGTATTTATAGAATTGTGAGTCACGATTTTATTGGTTTAAATGAAAAAAGCCTCTTTCAATCAATTGAAAGAGGCTTTAAAAATGTGGGCCCAACAGGGCTCGAACCTGTGACCCTCTGATTATGAGTCAGATGCTCTAACCAGCTGAGCTATGGGCCCTGATGATTGCTCATCAAGGCTGCAAATGTATTCGTTTTTTTGAAAAAACCTTTTGTTGGGAATAATCTTTTAGCTGAAAAAAAAGGGAGGGCTTTAAATAGCCCTCCCTTTACGTGTTAGTTTTTTTATGATTCTACTGCTTCACTATCTTAAGTGTCTCTCTTTTAGAGTCGTCACTTACCGTAATGAAATAAATTCCATTTGACCATTTTTTACAAGAAATTGTTTCGATAGAACCATTGATCATCGCAATGTTACTTTGGTAAACTAAAGCGCCTAATTGGCTGTACACTTGAATTAAAGTCTTTCCTTCAAAATCCTTTGATTCAATATTTACAAAATCACTTACCGGATTTGGAAACACGCTAAATGTTCCAGAAGCTGGTGCGAGGTTTATTTTTTCAATCCCTACAGTAACTGGAGGAGTCCAAGTCGTTTCATCATAATCCGGATTCCCATAAGACATATGGTAACCTACAGAGAAGCTTTGAAAAATGAAGTTTCCAAAATCAGACTCTATATTATCTACATAAAGTGGCGGTTTGTTTCCAGTTACACCTACGTTTCTTAAGGTAGCTGAACCTGTTCCTTGCGCAGCATTTGCCCACCAGTTTAAGCCATCACCCCCACCATCTTCAATGTATAAGTTATACACATGTTTAGGTAAATCAAGAGTGTCTATATATGTTGTGTTGTTGGCTAAATTGTCTCTATAAACAATAGTGTCGCCCATTGCATTGGTTAAAATATACCAGTTTTCAAAAGCTCTAGTATTGGTTTTTACGGTCAGCGTAAAAGGACCGTTTCTAAAGGTAGCGGCTTCAAAAGGAGAAGTATATGTGTTATTACTCGCTACTTCATCTGGGGTGTTATTTACCTCTAAAATTTCTGCAATAAACACATTAGATCCATCTCCTTTAAAGAAATTATGATCTGGTATAGGAAGTGTTACTTCTTCAGTTTCCATAAACGCTAGATTGCCAATCCAAGTAGTGGTAAAAAATGTTCCGCCAGAAACTCCATACTTAATTTTCACTGATCCAATCGCACTACTTCCCGTGTTTCTTAAAACAATGGTAGGTGCATTAGCGGAGGGGTTGTATCTCGAGTATCTGTCATAAGAACTCGGATTTAATACATCCATAATTTCAGCATCTAGCGAATGGTTGGCGGGTCCGTATTGAACAACTTGTCCACTAATATTGTAACTCATGTTAACGTTAGTTGCCGAGTAGTTTTCCCAATCTACTTTTAGGGTGAAGTCAGATCCTGAAATGAAATTTGAAATATCATGTTTAAATACTTGACTTTCGCTACCTGGACACCATCCTGCGCGATTATAAACCCATGTTCCTGTTTGGGCATATAAGGGTTCATTTCCACAATCATCTCTCCAAACGGTTTGTTGATAACGCGCTGAGTTGTTGATGATGATGTTGTAGTATTTATCGCAAAATTCGGCACAGTTTTCAGGGTTCACTCCTTGTCCATTGTTGTTTCCAAACCCATGACCTGTAGCACTTTGTATGTATTCTGCTTGAGCCATTGTTGGGGCGATAGAAATAGTGTCTTTCTGTAGCTTGACATTGATAGGGTTGGCACTGTTTCCATAAGGATAACCGCCAAAATATACTTGATCTATTTGAAGAGGTGTGCGTGGTGGGGTACCTTCAATAAATTCAAAATAAACGGTAATCGCAAATCCATCTTGCCAGCCATCATACCGAGCGTTAATTACTTTTTGGCCTTGTAAGATAGGCAGCATGTGGGTAACATCAAACTTATATTCGTGAGTCCAGCTCTGGTTTTTATCGCCCGCATATGGAGTAATTACTTTAGCTAGTTCAAATTTATTAGTAGTTGAGCTTTCATCCCAAATTTGGATATTTGTGGTGTAATCCCATTCGCTACATCCAATACTTGGACAGCCCAAGATGTAGTGCATTATTACTTTCTGGTAGGTTCCTGTTGTTGGAAAGCTTACCGTATCGTAAAAGTTGCCGTTCCAATTCCAGTGCACATTTTGATGTGCTTGAATAGTAGTCGTATCGCCATCTGCCGCATGCACTTGCAAGGAAGCTAGTAAAGCAATAGTCGAAATAATTAAAAAAGTAAATATTTTTTTCATATGAAGTTGTAAAAATGAGTGGCTAAAGTAAGGTTAAAAAATTGGTTTATATAATGAATTTTTAGGGTAGGGTTACTGGATTAAAAAATGGCGTGTTAGGAAAGGGGAATATGGGTAGGTAGAGCTAATATTTTAGCTCAGTAACCTCTGCAAAAACTACGTGTTTTTCCGTTTAACTTTTCTTACTTTTGCCGCCTCGAAATAGTCGAGAAAATTGGGTTTAAAACAACTATCAAATGATTAAATTTTTTGCCACTTCAACAGACAAAGTTTATGCTGTTGGTCTCTCCTCCAATCTTACATCAGAAGACTTACCTAAATTAGAATGGCTTTTTGGTGGTGCTAAATTGATGGCATCAGACACGATGACTGGATTTCATACGGGTCCAAGAAAGGAAATGATTACCCCTTGGAGTACCAATGCGGTAGAGATTTCTCAAAACATGGGGGTTGTTGGAATTGAAAGAATTGAAGAATTTTTTTCGGTAACGGATGATAAAACTTCGTTTGACTCTATGCTTCAAGCGATGTATTCCGGTTTAAATCAAGAAATTTATACTATCGAACAAGAACCTGAAAAGGTGATTTACATTGATGATTTAGCGGCATACAATCAACAAGAAGGTTTAGCCTTAAGTGGCGAAGAAATTGAATACTTACAAACGGTAGCTGTTTCTTTAGATAGAAAGTTAACGGATAGTGAGATTTTTGGATTTTCTCAAGTAAACTCAGAGCACTGCCGTCACAAAATATTTAATGGGCAATTTATTATTGATGGTAAAGAAATGCCAGATTCTTTGTTTTCATTAATCAAGAAAACTTCAAAGGATAATCCAAATAAAATTGTTTCTGCCTACAAGGATAACGTTGCCTTTGTAAAAGGTCCTAGAGTGGAGCAATTTGCACCAAGCCAGCCAGATGTAGCTTCTGAGTTCGTAACTAAAGAATTTGATTCGGTTATTTCAATAAAAGCGGAAACCCATAACTTCCCAACTACCGTAGAGCCATTTAATGGTGCTGCAACTGGAAGTGGGGGTGAAATTCGTGACCGTATGGCTGGTGGTAAAGGGTCTATGCCTTTAGCCGGAACATCGGTTTACATGACAGCATATTCTCGTTTAGAAGAAGGTCGTTCATGGGAAGATAAAATGGAAGCTAGAGAATGGTTATATCAAACTCCAATGGATATTTTAATTAAAGCTTCTAATGGAGCATCTGACTTTGGAAACAAATTTGGTCAACCTTTAATTAACGGTTCTGTATTAACGTTCGAGCACGAAGAAGCTGGAAAAAAATATGGGTTTGATAAAGTAATCATGCAAGCTGGTGGTATTGGATACGGAAAACTCGAAGACGCATTAAAAGATACTCCCAAAAAAGGCGATAAAATCGTGGTTATGGGGGGTGATAACTACCGCATTGGAATGGGCGGAGGAGCTGTTTCATCGGTAGCAACAGGTGAATTTTCGAGTGGAATTGAGTTAAATGCCATTCAACGGTCTAATCCTGAAATGCAAAAACGTGCCTATAATGTAGTGCGTGCATTGAGTGAGCAAGATGTGAATCCTATCGTGTCTATTCACGATCATGGCGCAGGTGGACACCTAAACTGTTTGTCTGAATTAGTAGAAGAAACGGGTGGTATTATTGATGTAAACAAATTGCCTGTTGGTGATCCAACCCTATCGGATAAAGAAATTATCGGTAATGAATCGCAAGAGCGTATGGGATTAGTGATTGATGGAAAACACATTGATCATATTAATAAAATTGCAGAACGTGAACGTGCTCCAATTTATGTAGTGGGAGAAACTACCGGAGATCATCGTTTTGTATTTGAAAATAAAAAATCGGGTGTAAACCCAATGGATTGGGATCTAACTCACATGTTTGGTTCTTCTCCTAAAACGATATTAGAAGATAAAGCAGCGACTTCAAATTTTGAAGGGGTGACGTATGAAACGTCTAAAGTGCAAGAGTATTTAAACAATGTGCTTCAATTAGAGGCAGTTGCCTGTAAAGATTGGTTAACCAATAAAGTAGATCGGTGTGTTACGGGTAGAGTGGCTAAACAACAAACAGCTGGGCCCATTCAATTACCGTTAAACAATGTTGGGGTAATGGCGTTGGATTATCGGGGTGAAAAAGGAATTGCAACGGCTCTTGGTCATGCGCCTGTTTCGGCTTTAATTGATCCAACTGCGGGTTCGCAAGCAAGTATTGCAGAATCGTTAACCAATATTATTTGGGCCCCAATTCAAGACGGTATCAAAGGAATTTCATTAAGTGCAAACTGGATGTGGCCTGCGAAAAACGAAGGAGAGAATTCTCGTTTATACGAAGCGGTTCAAGGAATTAGCGATTTTGCCTGTGCGTTAGGATTGAATATTCCTACTGGAAAGGATTCTCTTTCTATGACTCAGAAATACAAGAACGATGTGGTTTACGCACCGGGGACTGTAATTATTTCTGCCGTAGGGGAAGTAAGTGATTTAACCAAAGTAGTAGAGCCGGTATTGAAACCGAACTTTGAATCTTCGTTAGTGTACGTTGATTTTTCGGAAGATGAATTCAAATTAGGTGGAAGTAGTTTTGCGCAAACATTAAATAAAATTGGCAACTCTGCACCACACATTAAATCGGCTACAAAATTTGCAGCTACGTTTGATGCCGTGCAGAATTTAATTACTGATGAAAAAATATTAGCCGGTCACGATATTTCTGCGGGAGGTATGTTAACTGCATTGTTAGAAATGACTTTTGCAGAAACCGATTTAGGTGTAACAATCGACTTAACCGGAATTACCGGAGCGGATGATGTTCAAATGTTCTTCTCTGAAAAAGCCGGTATTTTGCTACAAGTTGCCGATGCTGATTTAGCGGATGTTACCGATGCTTTAAAAGCTGTTAACGCAGTAAACCATGTGATTGGAACCGTAATTGGCGACAGAATGATGACCGTGAAAACGGCTTCTAATTCGTACATGTTTGATATTGATAGTTTAAGAGATACCTGGTATAAGTCGTCTTACTTATTAGATAAAAAACAATCAGGCGATACACTGGCAACAGAACGTTTTAATAACTATAAAAAACAACCCCTTTCGTACTCTTTCCCCGAAGGGTTTAAAGGTGATTTTTCAGCATTGGGTTTAAACCCTGACCGTAAAGAAAAATCGGGTATCAAAGCAGCCATTATTCGTGAAAAAGGCGTGAATGGCGACCGTGAAATGGC
>JBLFZF010000033.1:0-29144 GCA_047610145.1 Salibacteraceae bacterium
ATATGGTTTTCCGGGTGCATATAAAGACAGTATTATCTTCACAGATACAGTGGTAAGGTATAACATGGTAGAGTTTGCGGTAAAACAACTGGATTACGACAGCTTAAAATGGTTTATTGGTTCCGAAATACTCACCACTCCTACCGTCAGGAGAAGAGGATTTCCTTCACAACGAAACGTTTCAGTAAAACTAGTTGTTTGGAAAACCGTTGATAGTTTATGCTTTCCCGATTCACCTTCTAGTGATACTTTAATTAGAACATTTTACAGTGCTGACCAATCGGTGTGGAGAGACAACAGATACAAAGGAGTTCATCAAAGTGCTCCAAACGATAGTGTATTTGTGAGTTTTGTTCCCAACGAACAGTTAAAAATTCCTGCTTTTTGTAATGAGCAAGTTGATGGCACCTATTTCTTGGGTTACAACTACTACATTATTACTACATCTTATTACAATAGAGATTGTAACAATGGGCACGCCTTACGTTTGATTGGCTTTGCACAAGGCAATACATTTACGGCAGATTACCAATACAGCACAGGCCCTTTTGGAGGAACAGAAGGACCTTACATAACGGATCATTTTGAGGGTGTCGTAGATAATTAAATCCATTACCTCTATCTAAAACCGCTCTTGTTTTTTCGAGAGCGGTTTTTTTGTATCCATTATAAAATTCAATCCATAAATCTAAAAAATGCACTAATATTGCGGCATGAATAAAGGTAATTGGTACACTTTTTTAGGCATAATCCTCATTGCAGTAATTTGTAGATTGGCATTCGAATCATTTGATATCGATTGGTCAAACACATGGGGGTATCTTTCATTTCTAACTATTGTCTCCACTTATTATGGCATGTATGCCCAAAGGCGTAATAGTGATGAAGAATTTGATTTCACCATGGATTTTAAAGGTGGCGCACAAGGAGGAGCCGTTTTTGCGGTCGGATACGGGATCTTCACCTATATTTTCTATAAAGTCATACACCCATATTTTCTAGAAATATTTGTGACTACTAGAAAACAAGAAATATTAGATCAGCTTAACAAAAACAACCAAACGGAGGAAGTTATTACTGCAGCCACAGAAAACTTCAACGCTTTCGCAGATTTGATTTATGTTCCTGGGAACTTAGCCATCATTACAGTAACCTCTTTAACATTTTTAACCCTTGTTTACGCCCTCGTATTTGCGGTAATTGCTAAATTTTTCCCAAAATTTGTAAATAAGTAGATTAACAAATTTCCTTTTCCTATTTTCGAGAGAGTAATAAATGAAGTCCATTATAGGTTTCATTTTGCGTTAAACTATGAAAAGAAATTCCATTCGGTATATTATTGCACTTGCCACCTTACTCCTTATAGGTCTGGTTATAACTCAGGTTTCTTGGATTAAAAAGGCATATCAGCTAGAAGAAAATCAGTTCACCTATGAAGTTAATCAAGTATTACTCACCACATTAGATAATCTTCAAAAGGCCGATGGTGATAGTTCAATTATCCTAAACCCAATAGTTCAAGAAAAACCCAATTTCTTTGTTGTTAAAACTCATTATGTATCGGATCCATACCTCATTGAGTCTTTATTAAAAATGGAGTTTAAACAATCTACCATTCAAGAAGATTTCATTTTCAATATTTATGATTGCTTCTCAGATTCGGTAGTATATTGTCAAAACATCAATATTAACGAAAGTATTGGCCCTAAACGAGTACCTCGCTTAAAGTGGAACAAAGAACAAGGTCACTACTTTAGCGTATACTTTCCGGGGCATAGTAGCGGGTTATTTTATCAAATGGAATTTTGGCTATACTCCTCTGTTATCCTTATTGTGATTATTGCTTTTTTCGGATTCATTATCCATCAATTATTACGGCAACGTAGAATCAATGAAATGAAAACTGATTTCATAAACAACATGACTCATGAGTTTAAAACACCTTTGTCAACTATTGCTATTTCTACAGAGGCGATTAGTAAGCCTAATATAATTGAAAAACCAGAACGATTAAGTAAATATGTCAGTATAATAAAGTCAGAAAATAAAAGACTACAAGCGCAAGTAGAACGAATTTTACAAGCAGCGACCATCGAGAAGGAAAAAGTTAACATTAAGAACACACCTATTCATATACACGAGTTATTAGAAAGAATTACAGAAGTATTTCGTGTAAACATTGAGTCTAAAAAGGGGGTAATATCTGTCGATCTTCAAGCGACCAATCCTTTTATTGTAGGTGATGAGGAACATCTAAAAAATATTTTCAGTAATCTTATTGATAATGCAATAAAATACTCACCAGATCATCTAGATGTAAACATTACCACGCGTAATACGAATGATAAACTAGAAATTGCAATCACGGATAAAGGACTCGGAATTGCCCCGCACCATCAACCTCATATTTTCGAGAAGTTTTATAGAGTATCTACTGGAAACCTTCATAATGTCAAGGGATTCGGGATTGGTTTAAACTATGTGCGAATTTTAGTCAAAAAGCATAATGGAAATATCTTCCTGAAAAGTCAATTAGGAAAAGGATCCTCATTCATACTCACCTTTAAATCTATATAACATGAATTTTAACGCAGATATTTCTATCCTTTTAGTAGAAGACGATGAAAACTTGGGCTTTGTAACACAAGAAGGTTTACAAGACAAAGGATACCATGTAGTTTGGGCTAAAGACGGTATGGAGGGGTATGAACTATATCATGCATCTAGATTTAACATCTGTCTAATTGATGTGATGATGCCTAAAAAAGATGGCTTTACCTTAGCTAAAGAAATTAGAGGGGTAGATAGTGAAGTACCTATATTCTTTTTAACCGCACGTGCGCAAGAAGAAGATAAAATTCAAGGACTTTCTATTGGTGCAGATGATTATATTACTAAACCGTTTTCTATAGATGAACTAGATTTAAGAATAAAGAACCTCATTGGAAGAATAAACAGGAGTCAAAATGATACCCAACAAAAAGATATTTACACTTTGGGTAAATTCACATTTAACTATCCTGAACAAAGTTTAGTTATTGCAGAAGAGTCAAAAAAACTGACTAAAAAAGAAGCTGCTTTGTTACGTTTACTTTGTATTCATTCTGGAGAAGTATTGCAACGAAATTCTATTTTAAGGATAATTTGGGGCAGTGATGATTACTTTTTAGGAAGAAGTATGGATGTTTTTATTACCAAGTTACGGAAGTACTTATCAGAAGATCCAAATATTAGCATCAATAACATTCACGGGGTTGGGTTCAAATTAGAAATAACGGAATAAATTATTTCATTCGTTTTCTCTTATCTAAATAAACGCGTAGAATCTGATCGTAGCCATCTGAAATATCGGCTTTCACAAAGTCAATTCCGTATTGCGAGCATTTAAGCTTTACTTCCTTCTCATGAGCAAGAGCACTTTCTTTAAAGTGATCCTTAATTTGAGATGGGTTTAATTTTACCTCATCTCCAGATTCTAAATCTACAAAAGTGTACGGTCTGTTTTCGTAATTAAATTCAATTTCTTTAGAGCGATCCGTCACATGAAAAACAACTACTTCATGTTTGTTATACTTTAAATGCTGTAAGGCACTAAACAAAGGCTTCATCTCCGTTCCCACTCCATCCAGCATATCACTAAAAACCAAAACCAAAGAGCGTTGATGCACTCTGTCTGATATTTCATGGAAAGCAGAAGCCACATTTGTTAATGTTCCTGTAGGTACACTTTGTAACAAATGCTCTAAATGCGCATACATTCTGTTCGTATGTGAAACACTTAACTTAGGCGGCAAATGAACATCTACCTTATCTGAAAACAAGCTCAAACCTACAGCATCTCGCTGACTTTTAAATAAGTGAGTTAGTGCAGCTGCCGCATGTACAGAGAAACTCATTTTATTTTCATCTTCTCCAACCGGAAAAAACATGGAAGAGGAATGATCAATTACAATTTGACATCTCAAGTTCGTCTCTTCTTCGTATCGTTTAACATAGTACTTATCAGTACGGCCAAATAATTTCCAATCAATATGTCGAATGGAATCTCCTGGGTTATACTGTCTATGCTCCGCAAACTCGACCGAAAATCCGTGAAATGGACTTTTATGCAAGCCTGTAATAAAGCCTTCTACCACTTGGCGGGCAAACCACTCTAGTTTCGAGAATTCTCGTATGTTTTGTTTACTTATTAAATCTGCCATGAAACACGTTCTGCTTGCGAATATAAAAGGTAATTTTTCAAATCCGAGGTTTTGTTCTTAAATTTGTAACCATGACTAATACAAAACTCTTTTTACCGTTTTCGCTGATTATTCTAAGCTTTGTATCCTTGTTTTTTTTGAACTCCTGTGCGACAGAGGGTTGTACAGATTCTAAAGCAAACAACTTCAGTTATGATGCCGATAAAGATGATGGGTCATGTGATTATGGAGGTTGTACCGACCCAGATGCATTAAATTTTAATTCAGATGCACGCTACGATAATGGCAGCTGTAAGTATTACGGAGATCTACATTTAATCACTACCCGTTCTGGAGTAGCCGTAAATAACGTAGCGCTTATTGTTCATGTTGATGGAGGCTACATTGGTTCACTTCAGAGCAAGTGCTCGATACCATTCCCTTCCTGTCAATCAAATTGTAATCACCTTTCATTTACCCAAAAAGAATCCGGAATTTATGTTTTACGTTTCTGGGAGATCAAACAAATCTCCGCCACGGTATCCGATACTATTTACGAAAGCCAACCCATGAGCGTTCAAGTAATTGGTGGTGAGTGCAATACATACATCATTCAATAACCCTAAAAAAAAAAATAAAAAAAAACATGAATTATCAAAAAAACTCATTGTCAAATTAACTTGAAATCATACATTTGCACTCCCAATAGGGAATAAAGTTCTTCACATGACAATAGAGACGTATCTTTTTGGGTATTGATACAAAAGTTCTCTGTCAAAAGTGACTACACTTCGGGGTGTAGCGTAGCCCGGTTATCGCGCCTCGTTTGGGACGAGGAGGTCGCAAGTTCGAATCTTGCCACCCCGACAAAAAGTCAACGTTATGTTGACTTTTTTTTTGCTAGTTAAATAGCAAAAGCTAGATAAAAAATCTAGCATCATTTTTAGTGAGGGGCTCGTAGCTCAGCTGGATAGAGCACCTCCCTTCTAAGGAGGCGGTCAAAGGTTCGAATCCTTTCGGGCTCACTAAGAAACAAAAGCTCAACACTTAAGTGTTGGGCTTTTTTCATTTTAAAGCGAATCCAAACACAAAGTGTTTGCGTGAGTATTTAAAATAAAAAAAGCCATACCTCGGAGAGGAGCTTTTGTTTCGGAATTCGGAATAGAAAGGATCATAAAATAATCCAAGTATTTCTTGCCAATATAAAGCGACAAAAAAACAACTCGAAAAAATCAATACTTTTCCTGTTCAAGCTCAAAAACTAATTTCAACTCAAAAAGCCATACCTCGGAGAGGAGCTTTTGTTTCGGAATTCGGAATAGAAAGGATCATAAAATAATCCAAGTATTTCTTGCCAATATAAAGCAACAAAAAAACAACTCGAAAAAATCAATACTTTTCCTGTTCAAGCTCAAAAACTAATTTCAACTCAAAAAGCCATACCTCGGAGAGGAGCTCTTGTTTCGGAATTCGGAATAGAAAGAATAGTGAAGTAGCGTTTTGTGAAATCATCACAATTTTGAAACCTACAGATTACATGCGCACAATTTTTCAAGAACGACATAGGCTTCCTCGTTTGTTTTGTGTTATATTCGTTTCTTTTTTACCAATTAATTCACTTATCTATTTTAAAATTAGACACCTACATTAAACCAAGGCTTCAGTATATTAACACACCGTAGCATGCACCATATGCTAGGAGTAGAATATATCTGGGTATAATCACCACACTAAATGTACTTAAACAATAAAACCTTTGTTATGAAAAAATTCATGAATCTGATAACTATTGCATTTGTAATAGTAAGTTTTAATGCACTATCCCAAGAAGAAACCTTCGTAGGTGAAAATAGCGAATTACTCATAGGAAAGACAGCCACATTCGATCCAGATATGGGATATGTAGATGTTTACGAAGACTCCACACTTAAATTTAAGCTTTTCGAAAAAAAATTTCACACAAACCCTAAAAAGCTTCTTCAGTATAGTTTTGTAATTGTTGGTGTTTTTAAATCCCCAAGAATTAATCAAAAGGGTTTAATCCTTAAAAACGAAGAGTTAGGGGCTGTTTATTATTCCTATTACACAAAAGACAGTTCCAATTTCTATTTAATTATTAAAAGAGATTCTACTAAATAAAACCACATTAAATTTAAAAGAGACGCTCTTTTCTTCCTGCTTAATTGAGAAGAAAAACCTACTATCTACTCCTACAAAACATGTCCCTCCAATAATAAAATATTTCCACTCCTAAAAAGGATTACTTTGAGCAGCATCTTAATAATTGAATATTTTTTTGTAGGTTTCGCAAAATTTGCATCCACATTGAAGCACCACACTTTTATACTACTTTTTATATTTTTTTCTTCTTTAGGCTTTTGCCAAAATTTGCAAAGCGTAAAGTGGAACAATTTAGGCTTACGAAAATTCAACAAGCAAAATTTCAAAGAAGCTCTTGCAGATTTCAATAAGGCTATTGAAATAGACGCTGCCTTTATTTCTGCGCATAACAACCGAGGGATAACCTATACCAAACTGAAAAAATTTGATTTGGCGGAGCAAGACTTTAGTTACTGCATTTCCAAAGATCAAGAAAACACCACCGCTTGGTTTAACCGAGCAGCCGCAAAGCAGGCATCTGAAGATTATAAAAGCGCCATTATTTGTTACGAACACGTTTTGCAATCAGAACCTTCAGATATTCAAGCCCTTATTCAAATAGGTATTTGTCAGAAAGAATTGAAGTCATACAAAAAGTCTTTGGCGGCATTCCATTCAGCCCTTCTTTTAGATAATTCCAATACCCAAACTTATATTCAACGAGGGCTATTAAAAATGTCAAAGAATAAAAATGAAGAGTCGTTATTGGATTTTAATACCGCAACAGACTTAGATTCTAATTGTTTAGAAGCTTACTACTATAAGGCACTTGCCAAAATGGAGTTAGGAAAATACAGCAGCGCTCGCAAAGATTTGACTATTGTCATTACTAAAGATCCATTGAACGCAGATGCTTACTATAAAAGAGGAGTAGCCAATTTTGATAATGGATCAAAAAAGAAAGCCTGCGCAGACTTTAGAAAAGCCATGGAGCTCCAACATAAATTAGCTAAAGCGACCCTTACCAAATATTGTAATTAGCTTTTTAGAAAGAGTATTTCATATTCCGTTTCCAATACATTTGCCTTATGGAAAAAAAAGTGGGAAAATTTATTCGATTTACAACTGATCATAAATCAAAGTATCTTCCCATTCGGTTTACTTTTCCTTTTGATTATACCCCTCACCCTATCGCTATATCTGCCGCACAACAACTCCAGCATTATTTAGAAACACAAACAGATTGGGTACACGATTTTGGGATTAACCCAGAAACCGACAGCAGCACCATGGGTAAAATGTTTGGGGTATTGGTGGCAAGAAACCCAAAAGGAGAATTAGGCTACTTACAAGCATTCTCAGGTATTTTGGCAGGTAAAACTAAACTCTCCTGTTTTGTTCCTCCTATATTTGACCGCCAAGAACCTGCATTTGATTACTCTCAAAAAGAGGAAGAGATTTTGGTGATTAATCAAGCCATGGCCGCTCTAGAAAACGATTCTAGTTTCATAGCTGCAAAAATCAATTTAGAACAATTTCTTTCTAGCAAAGGGGAAGCTATAAAAAGCCAAAAATCGGAATTGAAATCAGCTAAAAAGAAAAGACAGAAACTCCGAAAACAATCCAAAAACCTGAAATCCGAAGAACAATACTCAATACTAGTTCAAGAGCACGAAAAAGAAAGCCGGCAATACGATTTGAATTTTAAATCAGAGCAAAAAAAATTCATTCTTAAAAAAGAAGAATTAGAATCATTGGTACAACCATTTGTGCAGCAGTTATTGGATTACAAAAGACTACGAAAGACTAAATCAGCAGAAACCCAACAAATAATTTTCAAGCAATACCAGTTCAGGAATTACAACGGTCAATACAAAAGTGTAGATCAAATATTCTCTGAAAAGAAAAGTATGACTCCTCCATCGGGAGCCGGTGACTGTGCAGCACCAAAACTATTCCAATACGCATTTGAAAACAACTACACTCCTATTGCATTAGCAGAGTTTTGGTGGGGTAAATCACCTAGTTTAGAAGTCCGTCAACATCAAAAATACTATCCCGCTTGCAAGGCCAAATGTCACCCTATATTATCCTTTATGCTGCAAGGGCTTGACGTAGACCCTAATCCGGTAACAGAAATAAATTTTTCTTTACTGAAAATCGAAACTATTTTTGAAGACAACTGGATGGTCATTATTAACAAACCAGCTCACCTGCTATCTGTTCCAGGTAAAGAAATTACAGATTCTGTGCAGACTCGCATGCAACAGAAATACCCATTGGCTACCGGTCCAATGGTTGCCCATCGATTAGATATGGCAACTTCTGGAATTATGCTAATCGCTAAAGATTTAAAAACATATCATCACCTGCAACAGCAGTTTATTAAACGCGTCATAAAAAAAAGATATGTGGCTTTATTGGCTGGATTACCCTCATATTGCGACTCTCATATTCGATTACCGATTCGCGTAGACTTAAACAATAGGCCATCGCAAGTTGTTTGCAAAGAACATGGAAAACCCGCCATAACTAGCTGGGAAGTAATTGAAACTAAAAACGGGAACACTCGAGTTTACCTTTATCCTATTACTGGCAGAACGCATCAGCTTCGCGTACATTCTTCTCATCCATTAGGCTTGAACACGCCCATTTTAGGAGATGAACTATATGGTAAACGAAAAGACCGACTTTATCTTCATGCCAATCAAATACAATTTATCCATCCATATACGCAACAGGAAATGATGATTGATTGCGCACCTGAATTTTAAAAATGTATATCCTATTTATTCTATTTTGTTTAGCATTTTTACATATTTCATGAACAGAATAAGTTACATTTGTATAAAATAAAATATATCTTATGAAACATTTTTTATCGGGCTTACTTCTCGTAGCCATCTCATCCATTTTAGTATCATTTACTTCAAACACCAACAACATGTCTAAAAACATTTATGATATATCTATTCATACTTTAATGGGTGAACCCGTTAATTTATCAGAGTTTAAAGGTAAAAAAATATTATTTGTAAATGTAGCTAGTAAATGTGGCTATACTCCACAATACAAAGATCTTCAGGCTTTATCAGAAAAATACACAGATCAATTGGTTGTTATAGGAATTCCATGTAATCAATTTGGAGGTCAAGAACCAGGTGGAAAAGAAGAAATTGCTTCTTTTTGTGAAAAAAACTACGGGGTTACCTTCTTAATGACTGAAAAGGTAGACGTAAAGGGCGACAAACAACACCCGTTATACGCTTGGTTAACTCAAAAAGCGGAAAATGGAATGGAAGACTCTAATGTGAAATGGAACTTTCAAAAATACTTGGTTAGCGAAAAAGGAGACTATATAGACATGTTTAGTTCTGGTGTGAATCCACTATCAGAAGAAATTACTTCACAACTGTAATTGGAGACTTCTTCTCACAAACAGAAACCAGAATCTAATGTATTCTGGTTTCGTAGAGATTTTAGGATAGAAGATAATACCGCTTTACATCATGCCTTAGAAACGGGTATTCCGGTCATTCCCATATTTATTTTTGACACTCAGATATTGGATGAACTGGCAAAAGATGATGCGCGTTTAAATTTCATTCACGAAAGCCTTTCTAACGTTAATACACAATTAGCGAAGTACAATTCCTCGATTAAGTTCTACATAGGAAATCCAATTCACCTTTGGCAAACAATCATCCAAGAGAATACTATCTCTCAGGTTTTTTTCAATAAAGATTACGAGCCTTACGCTACTGCAAGAGACCAAGAAATCACTACCCTTTTACAACAGAAAAACATTACCGTATCGAGTTTTAAAGACCAAGTGATTTTTGAGGAAAACGAAGTTCTAAAAAATGATGGAACACCCTATACCATTTTCACTCCCTTTAAAAATAAATGGTTATCCCATTTTACGGAGGTTAATGTATTAGAAAATACAAGATTCAAAAACTTAATGGAACAAAGCCATGCAATACCTTCTTTAGCCGAGTTAGGCTTTGTTAGTTCTTCCAAAAAAGTTCCTAATTATTCTTTCCAACACCTAAAAGATTATTCCATTAATAGAGATTTCCCTGGTAAATCGGGTACGACTGTAATTGGTCCTCATTTGCGGTTTGGAACGGTCAGTATTCGTAAAATAGTCAATCAAGTAAAAGATCATCATCCCATATATCTGTCAGAGTTAATATGGAGAGAGTTTTTTATGCAGATCATGTTTCATTTTCCACAGGTTCAAAACCATAATTTCAAGCGAAAATATGACGGAGTTCAATGGCGAAACAATGCGAAAGACTTTGAACTTTGGTGCCAAGGAAAAACCGGATATCCGCTAGTGGATGCCGGCATGCGAGAACTCGTAGCTACCGGACACATGCACAATAGAGTACGAATGGTTACCGCTGGTTTTTTGTGTAAGCATTTACTTATAGACTGGAAATGGGGAGAAGCTTTTTTCGCACAGCATTTACTAGATTATGAATTATCCAGCAATAATGGCAATTGGCAATGGGCGGCAGGTACAGGTTGTGACGCAGCTCCATATTTCAGAATTTTCAATCCGATTGAACAGTTAAAAAAATTCGACAAAGAATTTACGTATATCAATAAATGGATTCCGGAATATAATATGGGGCTATATTTACCTCCAATGGTGGACCATAGAACAGCAAGGTTGCGCGCCTTAGAAGCATATAAAACAGGAATCATCCAATAATTACGAGGCGTATTATACCCGCCCAACACAATTATTCTTAACCTATCTTTGCTTGGGAAACAAGGTATCATGAAAACCAAAAAATACAGCATGGCAGAAATATTAATTCTTATCTTGATTGGTATTGCCGGTGGTTTTTTAAGCGGAATGTTTGGTGTAGGAGGCGGTGTAATTATTGTGCCTGCTTTGGTCTTCTTTATTGGAATGTCGCAGCACGAAGCTCAAGGCACTAGTCTAGGATTGATGTTATTTCCTATCGGAATTTTAGCGGCTTATAACTATCATAAATTAGGTCAAATGGATTGGACCGCTGGATTAATTGTGGCAGCCACATTCGTTATTGGTGGGTATTTCGGATCTAAACTATCCTTAACGCTAGACCAAGCAATCGTCAAAAGACTGTTCGGGTTTATGATGCTGGCTGTTTCTTTAAAGCTCATATTTTTCTCGAAGTAATGATTTCCAAAAACACTATTCTTGAATTATCTGAAAAGCTTTTTACGAAGGTAGTTGAGCAACGTAGACATATCCATAAAAACCCAGAGCTCTCCTTTAAAGAGTTCAAAACGAGTACATTTATTGCGCAACAATTAGATGAATTGGGTATTCCTTATCAAACAGGGTATGTTGATACTGGAATTGTAGCCCATATCGCAGGCAAAAACCCAACAAAAAAAACATTCGCATTACGTGGAGACATGGATGCTTTGCCCATTTTCGAAAAAACCAACCTTCCATTTTCATCAATCAACAAAGGCGTAATGCACGCTTGCGGACATGATGTGCATACCAGTTGTGTATTGGGAGCCGCAGCTATTTTAAATGAATTAAAAAATGAATTTGAAGGAACTGTCAAACTCATTTTTCAACCCGGTGAAGAAGTGCTTCCGGGTGGTGCCTCTTTAATGATTGAAGAAGGTGCTCTTCAAAACCCTGACGCTGACGGTATAATTGGCCAGCATGTATACCCGCAATTTGATGCTGGAACAGTTGGCTTTAGAAAAGGAATGTACATGGCTTCATGTGATGAAATACATGTACACGTAAACGGAAAAGGCGGACATGCTGCAGAGCCTGAGCGAATCACAAATCCCATTTTAATTGCTTCTCAAATTATTTTAAAGCTTAACGAGCTGAATGCTTTGGGTAAAGAACAAAACATACCTACTATTATATCTATTGGTTTTGTAGAAGGTTTAGGTGCAACCAACATCGTTCCTGACCAAGTATATATTCAGGGCACTTTTAGAACCATGAATGAAAAATGGCGCTTACAAATTCATCAAAAAATTCAATCTATTTGCGATTCTGTATCGCTCAATATGGGAGGATCTGCAGATGTCAACATAATGAAAGGATATCCTTACTTAGAAAATGACGAGGAGCTAACCGAAAGAGCGAAAAATTATGCGGTAGATCTGTTAGGTAAACAGAACGTAATAGACTTGGATTTACGAATGGGTGGCGAAGATTTTTCCTACTACACCCAAAAAATTCCAGGCTGTTTTTACCGACTTGGAACAAGCACTCCAGGCAAGCCTTCTACCGGACTTCACACCTCTACGTTTACCGTAGATGAAAACGCATTAAAAACTGGGATGTCACTTCTTTCTTGGATAGCTTTGCAAGAATTAAAAACATAAAATCATGTGCAAGTTCATCCTTACAATTATTCTCTCTTCCACTCTTTTGATTTCTTGTCAAGACCAAGCCAGCCTAAAGTGGGAAGAAACCATGAAAGTTCATGACGTGGTTATGCTAAAAATGCAGAAAACAGGGGAATCAGGAATGAAAGTTAACGATCTTGTTTCTCGTGCTAAATTAGCCGATTCTAATTCAATTCTATTTTCAAAAATAGATACGTTAGAAAAAGCGTATCACCAACTTGAATTAGCCGATGAAGAAATGATGGATTGGATGGCTAGCATTCAAAAACCACAAAAAGGAGATCCACAAAAAGTGACTTTTCAGTATCTAGAAAAAGAACAACAAGCCATTATTGCAGTAGGTCATAAAATGGATGTCGCCATTGATCATGCCGAAATGGTTATTAAAAGTTTAGAAAAAAAGTAAACTATGCGCCTTTGTATTATTGGAGTTTTTATAGCTCTATTCCTTACCAGCTGTATTGAAAGAGTTCAAGAAAAAAAAGAACTAACCATTTACGGGTCTCAAGAAATATTAGTAGCAGATGAAAGTGGCGAAGAGGTCATTAAACACATTACGCTTCAAATAGACTCCTTTGAGGTCATGAACCAGGATAGTCAACTCATTACCGCTGCTGATTTCAAGAACAAAATTTATGTAGTTGACTTTTTCTTTACGCACTGCCCCACTATTTGCCCGGTAATGACAAAAAACATGGCTAAAGTATATGATGCGTTTATTGAGGATGAAACTATTTTGTTTCTTTCTCATACTATAGACGTTAAAAACGACTCGGTTCCGCAATTAAAAAAATACGCCAATAAAATCCATATCTCTTCTCATAAATGGCACATGGTCACAGCTGATAAAAGAGTAATCTATGCACTCGCCAAGCAGTATATGGTGAGCGCAGAAGAAGACCCTAATTCACCTGGAGGTTATATGCATAGTGGTGCGTTTATTTTAATGGATGGTCAACATCGAATAAGAGGTTATTATGACGGTACTTTAGAAGACGATACTGATCAGTTAATTGCAGACATTCAATTACTAAAAAAGGACCTAAATGAACGTTAATACCCGGGTAATAATTCTTGGCAGTTTTGTGGTGATTCTTTTGGTGGTCATGATTTTCAGGTCTTGCTCTAGGCCTCCACTAAAGGGAGAAACCGTATATAGAAACAATTGCGCCAGTTGCCATGGCACTAATGGAGAAGGCTTTCGAAATTTGATTCCTCCCTTAACCGATGCTGTATATTTGAAAGAACACATGGATGAATTTGCATGTATTGTTGGATACGGTTTAGATGAACCTGTAGTGGTTAATGGAGTTACATTTACACAACCCATGGCTGGTATTGAAGCATTAAATGCTACTCAAATTGCGAATTTAGCTAATTACGTTTATGGTCGCTGGAGTGGTACAGATAAAAAATTCACGCCAAAAGAGATAGAAACTGCTTTAGCTAATTGCCAATAACATTCAAATTATTACATTTGTTTCATCATAAAAAAGACATCATGGTTAGCAACGATTTTAAAGAAGAAAAAGATTCATTATTAAACCAAATGTTCGATTCCTCTGTAAGTGGATTTGGGATTTTTTGGGTAGTTCTTGCTTTAGCGACTGTATTCGCTGTAATAGTGGGTATCATTTCATAAGCTACTTTTCTTCAACCTATATTTAAAAGAGGCTTTTAGCCTCTTTTTTTATGCCCGGTTTTTCATCCCTTTTCTTATGATTTCAAAAGCCCTCCTCTTTCATCAATATCCTTACCTTTGCCCCTCGAAAATTTTAAATTAAAAGTATGGCAGGAGCAGAATTTTTTGGAGCGCAAGAACGAAAAGAAGTAAACGAAGTTTTAGATACAGGTGTCTTATTTAGATACGGTTTTGACGAAGCCCGCAAAGGGATGTTCAAGGCTCGAGAATTAGAAGCCATTGCCGCAAAATTTACGGGGGCTAAACATGCACAAGCCGTTTCTAGTGGATCTACTGCAGTAACTGCCGCTCTTGTTGCTGCTGGTATTGGATTAGGAGATGAAGTTATTGTCACTCCTTTTACATACGTAGCTACCGTTGAATGTGTTCTTTTAGTGGGTGCACTACCTGTTTTTGCAGAAATTGACGAAACACTTTGTTTAAGTGCTGAGGGTATTAAAGCCGTACTTACCGAAAAAACAAAAGGTATTGCTTTAGTTCATATGTGTGGTGCTGCTGCAGATATGGATGCGATTATGCCTATTGTAAATGAGCATAATTTAATCTTAGTGGAAGATGCTGGTCAAGCTTTAGGTGCTTTTCATAAAGGAACATCTGTTGGCCTTTTTGGTAAGACCGGATGTTTTTCTTTTGACTTCTTCAAAATTACCACGGCAGGTGAAGGCGGAATGTGTATCACAAATGACGAAGCTGCACATAACCATATGTCAGAATTTTCGGATCACGGACATACCCATTTAGGAAATAACCGTGGAATGGAAGAACATCACATTATTGGTACAAATTTCCGTCTAAGTGAAACCAATGCGGCTATTGGCAAAGTTCAAATGCAACGTATTGAAACGGTTATAGCCAATAACAAAAAGCATAAAGCAATTTTAAAAGATGCTTTAGCCGAGATTGATGGCGTTACTTTCCGTCACATGCCGGATCCAGAAGGAGATTCAGCTACATTCTTAAATTTCTTCATGCCTACAACCGAGCTTTCTCAAAAAGTAATGGCTCAGTTTGCGGAAGATGGAATTGCAGGATTCAACTATTGGTATACCAACATGTATCACTTCATTAACCAATGGAATCATATTAAAGATTTAAAGTCGCCTAACAAATTAGGTATTCACCATTTTGGTGCCCCACAAGATTATAACGCTCTTGAATTACCAAAATCTAATGAAGTTGTTGGCCGTTTAATTTCTCTTGGAGTTAAAGCTAACTGGCCTGCAGAAGATTTAGAAGCGTTTAAAATTCAAATGGTAGCTTCCATCAAAAAGGTATTAGCATAATAATAATTAAGTCTATGAAAATAGGACGGCTTCGGTCTCCTAGCTTCCGACTTCTAACTTACATTCATGTTCAACAATTTCAAAAATATAGATAAAGTCGTTTACGGCAGAGGAAGCTTTGACCAACTTGACCACATTCTTAGTGAACAACGTCATTTAAATGATGGATTCATGGTTTTTGTAGTCGATAATTACTTTAATGGAAACCAGACTTTTTTAGACCGTATTCCAGTAAAAGAAAAAGATGTAATACGTTTTGTGGATGTAGACCCAAAAGAGCCTACTACCGAACAAATTGATGAGTTACGTGATACTGTTTTGGCAGAAAACGGACTTCCAGCAGGTATTATTGGTATTGGTGGTGGATCTATAATGGATATTGCCAAAGCCACATCTTTGATGTTTAATAGCGAGGGTTCTTCTTCTTTATACCAAGGTTTGAACTTGATTAAGAATCCAGGTATTTATCATTGTGGTGTTCCTACTATTTCGGGTACTGGAGCAGAATGTTCTATGACTGCAGTGCTTTCTGGACCAGAAAAAAAGTTAGGTTTAAAGTGTGATTGGACGGTTTTCAATCAGGTAATTTTAGATCCAGATTTAACCGCTACCGTGGACAAAAATCAATGGTTTTATACTGGAATGGATACGTATATTCATTGTATTGAAGCAGAATCAGGACAGTATTTTAACACCTACAGCGAAGTGTACGGAGACCAATCTTTAAAATTATGTAGAGATGTTTTCTTGGGTGACAAAGCCGGACAAACGCCAGTAAATAACGAAAAGCTAATGATGGCTTCTTTATTTGGAGGCTTGAGTTTAACGTATTCTGAGGTGGGTGCGTGTCATGCGCTTTCTTACGGAATGGGTTTTGTTTTTGGAACTAAGCATGGTTACGCTAATTGTATTGCTTTTAATCATTTAGAAGAATTTTACGGTGATGCTGTAGCGGAGTTTAAAGCAATGGTTAAACAGCACAACATTGAATTACCGCAAAATTTAGCAAAAGGTTGGAGCGAAGATGAAATCACTCAAATGGCAGAAGTAGCCTACAATCTGCCTCACATGTGGAGACACGCTATTGGCGATGATTGGGAGTCAAAGTGGACTCGTGAAGACATCAAGAAGCTTTACCGAAGGTTATAATTAAACAACATTATTGAAAGCTCCGAAATCAAACTTCGGAGCTTTTTTTTGCCTGAAAATGATTTAAATCAGACTATTTATTGTTCAACCCAACCCCCATTGCCAAATTTAAAAATCCGCCTTACATTTGTACATATCAACTAGAACTTATGTTCAAGCCATTCGGAATTTTTCTTTTAAGTTTATTCTTGTTTTCGCAAGTATACAATACTGCGGTATGGGTAAACTATGAATTGAACACGGCTAAAATCACGGAAGAATTTTGTGAAAACACTGACAAGCCAGAGTTAAATTGTCATGGTACCTGTCACCTAAAAAAACAAATAATATCGACTGACAATCAAAACCCTGTAGAGTCAAACACCCAATTATACATTAACGAAATCCAGTTATTCTCTTCTTCTTCTGAGCAAAACTCATTTAAAACTACTGTAAATCAAGTGATTAACACATCTTTTATTGACAATAATTACGCTTACCTTTCTAATAAGAGTCTATTGCAACCTCCGCAGGCATAGTTTTCGAGTTTTTCAACTCGCACTATGATT
The DNA here is from genome assembly GCA_047610145.1 of Salibacteraceae bacterium. Lineage (GTDB taxonomy): Bacteria > Bacteroidota > Bacteroidia > Flavobacteriales_G > Salibacteraceae > CAJXZP01. Next base: position 17,354 of record JBLFZF010000033.1, read on the forward strand.
TCCTGATAGATTCTAAGTCACATGTTTTTTCTATTTTCATTCCTTTTGGTTATTGGCATGAGTTAATAAGCAAGTTGAAAGGCTTCACTAAGCTTAATAAATAAGAAATTTTTTTAAAACTGTACTTGAAACATAATCACCAAACATAGGTTAAGAGTCGTAAAACGAAGGTCAATTGGATTGATCTCCGGTTTATCAACAATTACTATTAAAACAAACTACCCAAGTGAATAGTGGGCTTCTACATCAAAAACTAATTATCATGAAAAATTTAAAATACATTGCCATAACATTTTTATACGTTGCCTTCATAGGCATTTCAAGTTGTATTAAAGATGATGAGCCTGAAACTCCCCCTACCCTGGTTGATCCATTTGAAAATCTCACATTAATAGGAGAGACTTCGGCCGTTGGAGCTGGAGCTATGGTTCGTCTATATGCCGATGAAGATTTATTTGTAGGATACAATACAATCTATGCCGCTATTTATGATTCAGCGAACACCACAACCCAAATTACAGATGCGCATATCACATTCATGCCAATGGTGGATATGGGACCGATGCAACATTCTTGTCCAGTAGAAAACCCATCACCGGCAGTGGAATCTGGAACGAACGCCTTTAAAGGTGCCGCTGTATTTATTATGCCGTCTACAGCGGGTTCATGGACTTTTGGAGTTCATGTACACAACCATTCAAATAATCAAGAAGGAATGGCCTCCTTGCCAATAACAGTCACAGCTCCAACTGAAGCTCGAATGATTTCTTTTGTATCTGATTTTGACCAAACAAACCTATTTGTAAGTCGAATCACCCCATTAAACCCGGAGGTAGGCGTGAATGATATTCAAATCGGAATATGGAAAAGAGAAACCATGATGAGTTACCCTGCAGTAGACGGGTATTCCATGACAATGGAACCAGAAATGCCGAGTATGGGTCACGGTTCTCCCAACAATGTAAACCCTGCAAGTACGAGCATGGGTAAATATGAGGGTGAAGTTAATTTCACGATGACAGGGTATTGGAAACTAAATCTTGATTTCTTCAAGGCTAGCGGTGACACTATTAAAACAGGACAATATTTTGACGTTACTTTCCAATAAAGTAGCGTGAATACCAAACCAATAATGGGGTTGTTATTTATCGTGGGGCTGATTTTTCAGCCTCACGTTTTTTCGTAAGAAACCGCTAAAATCATTATTAACGACCCTCTCAAAAGCGCCATTGATTTAAATAGATTTGTGATTATTGGAGATGGCGCAAACACTCACCTCAAAGAGCGGTGTACCACCTCCGATTTACGTACGGATGAAGTACTGCAAAAAAATGAAAGGTGTTCGTCTAATTAGAAGAAGAAGTAACTACTTTTAGAGGAGTGGGCAGTGGTTTTGACATTCAAACTACAGTACCTGGATTTAACAATCCAACAAAAACAAACGGGCTCAGTTGGGGTATTCATATAACAATTATGAATTTAGAGTAGAAGCCACTTTTGCAGCTATGCAAAACAATCTTAGAACAAATGCAGGTGAAACTTCCACTCCTTCTTACGGGCTTTTAAAGCTACATGCACAAAAGCCATTTAAACTATTTAATCAAGAATGGATCGCCTCCGCAAGGATCAATAATCTTATTGACTCTTATTATTGGGATCACCTAGATTGGAATGGTTTACCCCGAGGGCAGAAGCTTTGTACTTAGAATTGGAATGAAGTTTTAACTACAATACATTCACTTCACGCTCCAGTTCAATACCGTACTTCTGAATAACGTCTGCAATAACGTTTTCCGATAATTGAAAAATTTCTTGTCCTGTAGCTCCTCCGTAATTCACCAATACTAACGCTTGTTTAGTATGGACACCGCAAGCGCCAACTCGCTTACCTTTCCAACCCGCCTGATCAATTAACCAACCCGCAGGCACCTTTATCAATCCTTCACCGGCTGAGTAACCCGGTAACGCAGGATAATCAAACTTCACTTCTTCGTAGAGTGATTCTGAAATAATTGGATTTTTAAAAAAGCTTCCTGAATTACCTAACTTATTAGGATCGGGAAGTTTACTTTGGCGAATAGTAATTACGGCATCACTAATGGCCTTCGCAGATAGTTCTTTAATACCCGCCTTTTCTATCTCTTGCGAAATAGAACCATAACTGGTATTGAAGTCTCCTTTTTTAGTTAATCGAATCGTTACAGAAACGATGACATACTTCCCTTTATAGATGTTCTTAAACACACTATTTCGGTACCCAAATTCACATGCTTCTACATCAAACGTCTTTTGTTCTCCTGTTTCTAAGTCGATGGCTTCGAGCGCTACAAATATGTCTTTCAACTCTTTGCCATATGCACCAATGTTTTGAATGGGTGCAGCCCCCATACTACCGGGAATTAGCGACATATTTTCCATGCCATTCCACCCTTGAGCAATACTCCATAAAACCACTTCATGCCACCCTTCACCTCCACCAATTTTGAGAATCACTTCGTCTTCATTTTCGGAAATAAGATCCTTACCCAAAATGTTGTTTTTAATAGCCAGCCCCTCAAAATCTTGAGTCAGCAGCATATTACTTCCTCCACCAAGAATTAATCTATCATGAGATTTTAAGGTTGTACTTGAGGCATATTGTTTTACATCTTCAATAGAATTCCATTCGCAAAAAAGCGAGGCAGTCACATCGATACCGAAAGTATTAAACGGTTGTAAAGAAATATTTTTTTGTAGTTGCATGGTGTAAAACGCTTATCGTACAAAGGTAGATTTCAACACCCCTAAATGGATGTATTATTTAAAAAAGTTATTGGACTGATCTCGTTAGTATCTTAACTAAAAAATATTTCCTGAGCTAGACGATAGGTATTGGCATGTGCATCAACAATCGTTTTTATTTCTGGAGAATATCCCCCTCCCATGGAACACATCACTGGAATATTTAAATCAAAACAGGATTGTAAAACAATACGATCCCGCTCTTTACATCCAGCAACAGTCATACCTAATTTACCCAACTTATCGCTGGCAATGACATCTACCCCGCTCAGGTAAAAAATAAAATCGGGTTGCTGTTCTAAAATCAGTCTGGGTAACGTCTTTTTTAAAATATCCAGATACTTGTCATCCTTGCAGTCATTAGGTAATTCAATATCCAAATCACTCATTTCTTTCACAAACGGGTAATTGCCAGCTCCATGCATAGAAAAAGTAAACACAGAATCATCGTTCTGAAAAATCTCTGCGGTTCCGTTACCTTGATGCACATCTAAGTCCACCATCAGCACTTTCTTTACGCCAAATTTGTCTTGCACATATTTAGCTCCAATAGCTTGATCATTTAATAAACAAAAAGCTTCGCCTTTATTACTAAACGCATGGTGTGTTCCTCCGGCTATATTCATTGCAATGCCATACGTCATGGCATAATCGCATGCTAAAATTGTTCCTTGAGCTAAAACAAACTCTCGTTGTATTAATTGATTGCTTAATGGAAACCCAATTCTACGCGCCATTTTCTTATCTACCGAAAGATTTTGTAAATCAGAAACGTAACTAGCATCATGTACTTTTAATACATGATCTAATTCAGGCATTCCAGGTTCAAAAAAATTCTCGTCTTCACAGGTACCTTCATGTTTTAATTGTGAAGGAAGCAAATCGTATTTTTCCATTGGAAAACGATGACCTTCTGGTAATGGATGCGTATAAATAGAATGAAAGGCGACTTTTAACATGAATTGATTTGTTCTCCACAAAAATAAATTCAATTCACAATAATATTTGAATTTCAACCTCGTTTTTTTAATCTTACCTATGACGTATGTTTATTTTTGGAGCTAGGGAATTGAATTTATGAAAAAAGTAGTTTTTTTAGGAAGTAAGGAAGTCGGTTTTGCTGCCTTTGAACATTTAATTAGAAATTCTAGCACCTTAGGAATAGCCCTCATTGGTGTACTTTCTAACGATCGTAAAATATCAAGTACTACGCCCAGTATACTAGAATTAGCGGCTCAGAATACTATTCCAATAATACCAACTCTCAATGATTTATTAGATTTAGAAAGTTTTGACTTTTTGATTTCGGTACAATACCATGAGATTTTACTTCAAAAACACATTAGTTGTGCCAAAGAATTAGCTATCAACTTACACATGGCACCGTTACCCGAATATAGAGGGTGTAATCAGTTTTCGTTTGCTATTATTGATGGTGCCAAAGAATTTGGAACTACATTACATGTGATGGAAGCAGGAATTGACTCGGGAGATTTAATGTTTGAGAATAGATTTCCCATTGAAAAAGAGGAAACCGTACACTCTTTGCATCAAAAAACGACTTCCTCATCCATCAGTTTGTTCATTAACTCTATAGAAAACCTAATTAATGGTCATTATTTTAGAATTGAACAATCCTCATTATACCCACTGAGAGCACATAACTTTCACTTAAGGAGTGAAGTAAATAATATCAAGAAAATTGATAGTAATTGGCCAGATGAAAAAATTGACCGCTATGTTCGGGCAACTTACTTTCCTCCTTTTCCGCCTCCATTCACAATTATTAATGGCAATAAAATTGAGCTTTCGTTAAATTGGAGGAATGAAATTCCACACTAAAAAGCTACATTCGCCCCTCTTTTGAATTTATGAAGCGAATTGCCAGTTTAGTCACCAACGATTTACATCAAGACCAGCGCATGAACCGTATTTGCACGGCTCTGGTAAACGCGGGTTATGAGGTAACCTTGATTGGTCGCAAACGAACAACTTCTAGAGTATTAGATAAAAAACCTTTCTATAGACTTCGATTAAACTGTTGGTTTGAGCGTTCCATTTTCTTTTATGGGGAATACAACATTCGTTTATTCTTTCATTTACTCTTTACGTCATATGACATCATTAACGCCAACGATTTAGACACCATTTTACCGGCTATTTGGGTTGCTAAACTCAAAGGAACGAAGGTGGTATATGATGCCCATGAATACTTTACGGAACAAGAAGAAATAGTCAAACGACCGGCTCTAAAACTTTTCTGGAAACGGATTGAGAAGTATTCCATACCCAAAGTAGATGCTGCCATTACCGTTTCTCAAGGATATGCCGATTTATTTTTGAAGGAATACCACCAGAAGTTCCATATTGTACGAAACGCTACCATTTTAGCCAGTCCCCCTGAGAATTGTATTACAGAAGAAGATTACATTCTATATCAAGGTGCCGTAAATTACGGACGTGGGTTAGAAGAATTATTGATGGCCATGCCCAACGTAAATAGCACTTTATACATTTGTGGGGATGGCGATGTTTTACCCACTTTAAAACAATTAGCCAAGAACCTAGGTATAGAAGAAAAAGTGAAGTTTATCGGTTTTGTGGAACCCGATAAACTACGTGAATATACCTGTGGCGCTAAAATAGGTTTAACCTTATTTGCCAAAGGTGGTCTAAGCCACTGGCACTCTCTAGCTAACCGCTTCTTTGATTACATGCATGCAGGAGTTCCTCAAATTGCCATGACCTACCCTGAATACAAAGCTTTCAATAAAAAAGATGAAGTGGCAGTGTTAATTGAGAATATTGAACCATCTAAGATTTCGGACGCTCTTAACCTACTTTTATCAAATACAGAGCTGTATCAAAAATTATCCAGAAACGCAAGATCTGCTCGAGAGCATGCGAACTGGCAAGCACAAGAGAAAGTGCTACTTGAAGTTTATTCTAAATTAGACTAAACCGTTTCCTTCAACCATTTCACCATGGTTTCCATAGCCAACTCTCTAACAGGCTTAGCGCTTAAAAACAAATCGTGCATTCCATTTTGAATCTCTACCATCGCTACATTCTTACCTAAACTAGGTCCGTTTTTTTTCATATGGTCTATATTCAAAACGATATCTGATGTCATCACCCGCGCCTCGTGCTTACTTGGTATATACGAATCATTAGAATGCATTAACAATATAGGAATTTGAATATTAGAATTATCTTTTAGTGAATCTTGCGCATCCATGATAGCCCTACTCCATTTAAAATAAACAGGAAAACCTTCAATCGGTTTTAACTCCTTATCAAAAGACCATTCTCCTTTATTATCCTTATGAATACTGCTTGGATAAATAGGTAGCAACATTCCATCCAACTTTAAAAACGGACTGACTGCCCCCAATAGTTTAGATAAAGGCTTTAGAATAATACGCTGTATGGCAGGTATATTCATATCTAAAAAAGGGGAATTCAATACCAATGCGGAAACTTGACTCTTTTGATTTCCAGTATTTAAATACACACTCGCAATAAGCCCTCCTGTAGAGTGACCCATTACAATTATTTCCTCTTCATTAATCTCTCTAATCTTCAGAATAGCGGCATCAATTTCCTCAAAATACTCGGCTATATTTCGACAATAATTAGGATGTTGATGAGGTAACATAGAATGCCCATATTTCCGTAATTCTAATGCACAAAAATCATAGCCACTCTCATTCAAGTAATTGGAAACATGAGGTTGAAAGAAATAATCAATAAACCCATGTAGGTATAGAACCACTGGGCGCTTGTGCGTATTTGAGTCAGAACTAATAAAAGTAGCTTCTACTTCTCCTTCATAATCAGGGGTTAACTTGAGTTGTAAATAATTAAAATTCTTTACCTTCATTGCGTTAAAATTGACCACTAAGTTAGCTTAATACACAAGCGGTATCACTCAAAAACAACGTATTAATTTATTAGCCTTTCAAACACATGAACCTCAATCAAAATCGTATCTTTGCACGCACTTATTTAATAATTTGTAGAGATGATAAAAATCACTTTGCCAGATGGCACTGTAAGAGAAGAACAAAGCGGAGTAACTGCTTTGGACATCGCTAAATCAATCAGTGAAGGTTTAGCTAGAAATGTATTATCAGCCAAGGTAAATGGCCACGTAATTGACGCTACGCGTCCGTTAACTGTTGACTCTACGTTACAATTATTAACCTGGAACGATAAAGAAGGTAAAGACACCATGTGGCATTCATCCGCTCACTTGATGGCGGAGGCACTCGAAATATTATACCCTGGAATTAAGTTTGGCATTGGACCAAATATTGAAACCGGTTTCTACTACGATGTTGATTTTGGTGAATATAAATTTTCTCATGAAGACTTCTCGAAAATCGAGAATAAGATGAAAGAATTAGCCAAAAGAAAAGCCACATTTGATCGTTCTGATGTAACAAAAGCAGAGGCTTTGGCTTATTTTGAAGAGAAAGGTGACGAGTATAAATTAGATTTAATTAAGGATCTTGAAGACGGAACTATTACTTTTTACAAGGTAGGTGAATTCACTGATTTATGTCGTGGCCCGCATATCCCTCACTCTGGATTTATTAAAGCCGTTAAAGTTTTAAGTACTTCTGGCGCTTATTGGAGAGGTGATGAATCTCGTAAACAGTTAACTCGTATTTACGGAGTGACTTACCCAAAACAGAAAGAACTTACCGAGTACTTAGCGTTTTTGGAAGAAGCAAAAAAACGTGATCACCGTAAATTAGGTAAAGAACTTGGTTTATTTACATTCTCTGAAAAAGTAGGTGCAGGCTTACCGTTATGGTTACCAAAAGGAGCTGAACTGCGAGAAAGATTAGAACAATTCTTAAAAAAAGCGCAAAAGCAATCAGGTTACCAACCAGTAATTACTCCGCATATTGGTCATAAAGATTTATATGTGACTTCTGGTCACTATGCAAAATATGGTGCCGATTCATTTCAACCTATCACAACGCCACATGCGGGAGAAGAGTTTTTGTTGAAACCAATGAATTGTCCGCATCACTGTGAAATTTATAAATCATCGCCTAAATCTTATAAAGATTTACCGGTACGTTATGCTGAATTTGGAACTGTTTACCGTTACGAGCAATCAGGAGAGTTACATGGTTTAACTCGTGTACGTGGGTTTACTCAAGATGATGCACACCTGTTCTGTATGCCAGAACAATTAAAAGAAGAATTCAAAAAAGTAATTGATCTTGTTTTATATATTTTCAAGACTTTAGATTTCACAGAGTTTACTGCTCAAATCTCATTGAGAGATCCGGAGGATAAAGAAAAGTACATTGGTACTGACGAAAACTGGGAGAAAGCAGAAGCGGCAATTATTGAAGCGGTAGGCGAAAAAGATATTGATACGGTAGTAGAATATGGAGAAGCCGCATTTTATGGCCCTAAACTTGATTTCATGGTGAAAGATGCACTAGGAAGAAGTTGGCAACTAGGTACCATTCAAGTAGATTACAATTTACCTGAACGTTTTGAATTAGAGTATACAGGAGCGGATAATGCGAAACATCGTCCGGTAATGATACATAGAGCACCATTTGGATCTATGGAAAGATTTGTGGCTGTTTTAACAGAACATTGCGCTGGTAATTTCCCACTTTGGTTAACCCCAATGCAGGTCGCAATATTACCAATTAGCGAAAAATATAATGACCACGCGCAAAACCTTTTAAATCTGCTAAATAAATACGATATTCGCGCTCTCGTAGATGACCGTAATGAGAAAATAGGTCGGAAAATAAGAGATAATGAATTGGACAAGATCCCGTTCATGTTAATTTTAGGCGAGAAAGAAGTTGCTGAAAACACTGTTGCTGTTAGAAAGCATGGGGAAGGAGACCAAGGCGTTATGTCTGTGGAAGCTTTCACCAAATTAATAGAAGACGAAGTCGCTAATCAAACTGCGGCTTTACAATAAATAACTGTTTCACCTAATTAAAGGGAGGGCCAAGCCATAAAAAAAAGAAGAAAAGGACCACGTGGTGGTCGGGTAATCAAAGAAGATCCGCACAGAATTAACGGGAAAATTCTTGCTAGACAAGTACGTTTAGTCGGAGGAGAAGATGGAGATGCTGGAGTCATTCCTACTAGAGATGCTTTAAAGCAAGCAGAAGACGCAGGTTTTGACTTAGTTGAAATATCATCTAAAACCGATCCCCCTATTTGTAAAATTTTGGATTACAAGAAATTCTTGTATGATCAAAAGAAAAAGCAAAAAGAGATTAAAGCTAAAACAACGAAGGTTTCTATTAAGGAAATCCGTTTTGGACCAAATACTGATGACCATGATTACGAGTTTAAGAAAAAACACGCTATTAAGTTTTTAGAGGAAGGTTGTAAGTTAAAATCTTATGTATTCTTTAAAGGCCGTTCCATTGTTTTTAAAGAACAAGGTCAAATCTTGTTATTGAGATTAGCTCAAGAGCTTGATGAATACGGCAGTGTAGAGCAAATGCCAAAATTAGAGGGTAAGAGAATGATTATGTTCATTGCTCCTAAAAAGAAAAAGTAAACAAATACAATACATCATAAAACGTTTGAACGATGCCAAAAATGAAAACCAAATCTAGTGCTAAGAAGCGATTTAAGCTTACTGGTTCTGGAAAGATCAAAAGAAAACATGCTTTTAAGTCTCACATTTTGACTAAAAAAGCGACAAAAAGAAAACGTAATTTAACGAAAGACGGATTTGTAGATAAAGCAGATTCAAAAAGCATTAAATTACAATTAAACTTGGCTTAACCGCCAATAGGTTACATTGTTAAACCAGGAGCCGAGCTCAGTTAAGAGGTGAAAGTCCGCTTTGTTCCAGAAAACTTTAAATTATGCCAAGATCAGTAAATAGTGTTGCCAGTAGAGCAAGACGAAAAAGAGTAATGAAACAGGCCAAAGGTTACTTTGGTCGTAGAAAAAATGTTTGGACCGTAGCTAAGAATGCCGTTGAAAAAGGGATGACTTATGCGTATACTGGTCGTAAACAAAAGAAAAGAAACTTCAGAAGCCTTTGGATTTTGAGAATTAATGCTGCCGCTCGTCAAGAGGGAATGTCTTACTCTCAATTTATGGGTAAAGTAGCTAAACACAATATCGCGTTAAACCGTAAAGTTTTAGCAGATCTTGCTCTGAACCATCCGAATGCTTTTAAGGCAATCGTTGATTCCGTAAAATAAATTAAACCGTATTGTATTGTTTAAGTCCCTGACGAAAGTCAGGGACTTTTTTTTTGCTCATTTCAGACCCCACTTATTTACTCCTGTTTTAAACAATAATCCAAATAATTTCACTATTACATCACACATCCCACCCCATATTAAGCCTAGTGTCAAACTATATAATTATTTTATTAAATATTCATTTACAGATATTTACTATTTACTATTGTTGAATTCACACATAAATTCACACAATAAAAATCATGTATTATGAAAGCATTTTCACACTTATTAATGGCAACATTAGCTTGCTTAGCTTTACCCTTTCATACCATTGCACAAACAACTACTGATTTAATCAGTGAGGATTTCTCCTCAAATTCTTTACCATTAAACTGGAGCAATAACGCAAATGGCTCCACAAATAAAACCTGGAACTTTAACGATCATGGAAATAGAAACATTACCGCAGGAGACATAGATGGGGACTACGCTATTTTTGATAGTGACCATCATGGAAATAGCAATCATGACGCCACACTGATCACACCCGATTTTAACGCCAGTACATACAATACAATAACACTTTCTTTTAACCATCAATTTAAATATTATAACTATTCCGTTGTAGAGACTTGTGAAATAGAAGTTTATGATGGATCAAATTGGAATTCGGTTGTCATATATAGTAATGGTGACCAAAATCATCCAAACTCGGATTTAATAACTATTGATATAACTACTGCTAGTGCAGCCGCTGCTAATGCAGCGGTTAGATTCACCTATATTGGAAAATACGATTGGTGGTGGATTCTAGACAATGTTAAAATTACTGGTACAGGAGCTCTAGCCATAGCTCCACCAACAGGACCTGGAGGAGTTGGATCCAATGATGGAACCTCAAGTCTAGAAGGCTGGTACACTCCTTTTTCAGCAAAGACCAGTTCAAGCTCCACTCCGTCAGACAATCAATCGGTTAAATATTGGATGGACGAATCTGGAAACAATAAAACAGCTACCAATTCTGGAACTGCAAATTATCAAAGTGGCTCTTCCGATTTGATTAACGGATACCCGAAAATTACCTTCACATCAATTAACCGTCAATTTAAAACTAGCTCAAAGCTCAATGGCCGTGCGGTTATTGCCGTAAATAATCCCGGTTCAAAAAATAGTTTTGAAGGAGTTGTTGGATTTAATGGCGACAAGGGCATTAGGCGCTCGAGTGGGGCTAATAATAAATGGCAATACGCTGGTGGAGGTGACGGAGCAAATAATGACACTTGGTCAACAAATAGTGGGGATGCTTACATTAATGGATCCGCAAGCAACGCTGGCACACATAGTAATTCACTTCATTTTGTTTCACAAACCAGAACATCCAATTACTACAATTACTTATATCTGGGAGGATATTTTAACAACAGGTCATTTACCGGAGACCTAACGGAGGTCATCATTTTTAGTAACGCATTAACGCTAGTCGAAAAAATAATTATTGACAATTACCTGTCTGCTAAGTTCAACATCGCTTTAGTAACCAATGACTTTTATATTGGCGACAGAAGCACAAACGGAAATTACGATCATAAAGTAGCCGGTATAGGTAAAGCTTCAGATGGTACTTCTCATTCAGATTCAAAAGGCACAGGAATTGTTCAAATTAATAACCCATCTAGCTTAAATAACAATGACTATCTATTTTGGGGTGAAAACCAAATAAACGCTGATTACTCATTTAACACCTCTTCAGATTATCTAGAAAGAATTAACTCTCAATGGAGGGTTAGCGAACAAAACGATGTAGG
>JBLFZF010000034.1:0-28984 GCA_047610145.1 Salibacteraceae bacterium
GCTTTATCTAAATTACCATGTTGTGGAAACGGTTTTACGCCCCAATTTTCAACTCCAACTATGGCAAGTTTTTCTCCGTTTTGTTCGAAAATATGATTATCGTTTAGCAAAGTTTTAAATCCCATTTCTCCTTGAATCTCAATTAATCGCGCAAAGTTTGCTTGCTTCTTTTCTTCACTTTCCCAAGTACTATAATCGCCATAATCATGGTTTCCTACAATAGCCAATTTTGCCATTTTAGCGGGTAACGATTTAAACTCTTCAATCCAACCTTCGGCTTCACTTGAAAAATTATTTACCCAATCACCAGTCACTACTAAGATATCGGGGTCTAGATCTTTGACCATTTGAAAAGCTTTGGCAACGGGGTCTTTATCATCAAAGAAACTACCTAAGTGCAAATCGCTTAATTGAACCATCGTTAACCCCTCAAAGGAGGGAGGGAGGTTAGGTAGCGTTACCGGAATGTTTTTGACTCCAAAATCATAGCGACCTTTAATCATTCCATACGCGGCTCCAATAAATGGGATGGTGGCAGCTCCAATACCTAATTGGTAAATAAACTTTAACCTAGAAACATTTTCACCACTTGATTCAATATTTGAAGGCATAAAATAGCCAATGATGTTTCTAAACAAAAGAATGATGTCGTCTGAGAAAATGAATACTGAAAACAATATTTTAGGTAAGTATATTAACATCGACAGACCAACTAGATAATAAGTGGCTTTATAGTTTTTGAACTCTGGGTTAGCCGTGGCGTTATAAATAACTAAGAAAATCCAAAGGGCAACTACTACAAATAATACCCAATGCCCAATGAGTATAGACTTTTTGAGTAGGGTGTTTTGCATATCTGCTAGTAATACCTTGAGGCCTTTAAATACGTAAATATCCACAAGAAATAGAACAGATATAAATAATAGAATTGGAATAAAACTAAGTGATTTCGAACGCATATTTTAAATTCAATCCGCAAATTTAGGATAACCTATTTAGCTTTAACGAGCTAAGTTGTTAAAGAATGATAAGCGTTTGTAATACGCTGATTAATTGTTGCTTATTTCGTCCACGCTAGAATGTGAATATTAATCAAAATACGAAGTGAAATGTTTTGCATAAATGTGCATTATTGCATTAGAGGAGCATTAATATCCACAGAATGAATTTTAAAAGTGTCGCAGGAATAATTATAGGTATCGCAGTTTTATTTGGTGCTTTGTTTTTATTAAAACCAAAAAACCAGCCGCTTCCGGCTGTGGAACAGTTACCCGAGCAAATTATTGAGGAAATAGAACCTACGATATATCTGTTTGAAATTCCGGTGGACTCTTTTGAGGTAGTTCAATCAGAATTTGGGAAGAATGAGTTTTTAGGAACCGTTTTGGATCGTTTTCATGTGTCTGCTGTTGCTATTGATAAGTTGGCAAGGGCATCCAAAGATATTTATGATGTGCGTAAATTTAGAACGGGTAAGAACTATACCGTTTTTAGTACCACAGATAGTATTCCACAAGTGGCGTATTTTGTGTATCAACCAAATGCGATAGATTACGTAGTGTATGATATGCGCGATTCCTTACAGATTTACACAGCGAAAAAGGAGTTAGTGACGCAAGAAAGAACCGCTTCAGGAGTCATTAACTCTTCTCTATACCAAACGTTAATTGATCAAAACGTGAGCCCCGCACTGGCGGTTCGTTTAGCAGATATCTATGCATGGACAATAGATTTCTACAGAATACAAAAAGGAGATAATTTTAAAGTCATTTTTGAAGAGCAGTTTGTAGATGGGGAACGGGTAGGAGTAGGCCGAATTTTAGGTGCTAACTTCAATAACTACGGAGTAGATAACTATGCATTTCTATACGATCAAGGTGAAGGTGATGACTACTTTAATGAAGAAGCCGAAAGTTTAAGACGTGCTTTTTTGAAATCCCCTCTAAAATATGGTAGATTAACTTCTGCCTATACCAAACGAAGATTTCATCCCGTTCAAAAAAGATACAAAGCCCACTTGGGCACTGATTATGCCGCTCCTACAGGTACGCCAATTATGACTGTGGGTGACGGGGTTGTAACGCATGCTAAATATTCTAAGTACAATGGAAACTTCGTGAAAATTCGCCACAATGCGACCTTTACAACGCAATATTTACACATGAGTAAAATTGGAAAAGGAATTCGTCCTGGTACACGTGTGAAGCAAGGGCAAACTATTGGGTATGTAGGAAGCACAGGTTTAGCTACCGGTCCACATGTATGTTATCGTTTTTGGAAAAATGGAAAGCAAGTAGATTCCAGAAGAGAAAAGATTCCGCCTTCAAATCCAATTAAAAAAGATAAAAGAGCTGATTTTGATGTGTTTGCAATAGCATGGAAAGCAAAAATTGACTCTATTCCGCCATCCGCTATTCTGTAGCGTCTTTCCCCTTATCGAGGTACTTTGTATATGTTTTTTTAGGGGCTTTTTTCTCGGGTGTACCTGCCACCACAATGACGATTTCTCCTCTTGGAGGGTTTTCTGTAAAGTGTTTAGCTACGTCTAAGATAGTACCTCTTTGATGCTCTTCAAACATTTTAGAAATTTCTCTAGAGACACTAACTTGCCTGTCCTCACCAAAAAACTGCATCATTAACTCTAATGATTTAACTAACCGATGGGGAGACTCGTAAAAGATGATCGACTTCACCTCTGTCGCATAACTTGCTAGTATTTTTTGACGTCCTTTTTTATGCGGTAAAAAACCCTCAAACACAAACTTGTCGCAGGGTAATCCTGAGGCTACAATTGCAGGCACGAATGCCGTAGCGCCCGGAAGTACTTCTACCTCAATACCGGCTTCAACACACGCTCTAACTAATAAAAAACCAGGATCCGAAATACCAGGAGTCCCCGCATCACTCACCATGGCAATGTGATGGCCAGTTTTCATTTGAGAAATGAATTTCTCAGTCGTATAATGTTCATTATGCATGTGAAACGAAGTCATTGGCGTTTCAATTTCATAGTGCTTTAATAGCTTTCCTGTTTGGCGCGTATCTTCTGCTAAAATAACATCCGCCTCTTTCAAATATTCTAATGCCCGAAGAGTAATATCTTTCAGGTTACCAATGGGCGTAGGCACCAGCGTGAGTGGTTTCAATTAATGGAAAGATTGAATGTGGTTCAATAACTCCGCTTCTTCTTTCCCTTGGTCTATCATAGCCACTGCTTCGTTTACCAGTGTTTCAATTTTGTTTTCAGAATACCCGATGCTGACTCCGAAAATAGAACAGTATCTTAATTGATTCTGGTCTATTTCGCTATCTAAGCACATCATTTGCACCAAGTCCAGCATCATTTGCGCTCTTTCGCCATCATCCTTAATGGACAGGATGGTTGGGTGCATTGAATTGTCTGCAATACCATCAATATCTGTTGAAGAGATATAATACTTACCCGATTTCTCAAAGATGAAATCTAATTCTGCTTTATCTAAAATTCCATCTGCGTAAGCGACCGAAAGTAAATTCTTGAAGTGTTGTTTTGAAACTGAGTTTTCCATTTTTTTAATATTATCTCACTAAGTTAATTAAATCTACGTTCCACCAAAGTAATAAAAGATTGCACGGTGTCTGATTCCATTTTCCAATTATTTTCTACTTGTAACTGCAAGGCTATGTATCGTTTAGCATCTTCTTTACTGGCAATATGATCTAGTTCGTTTAAGGCTCTTTTAAACGCTTCCATATTCCCATTAAAAAGTTCGTTTGAGAATAAGAATCGTTCGTTTAACGCAATAGAATCTGCCAATTTTTTAATCGACTTAGAACGTAATTTGTCCGCCAATGAAGTTTCTGATAGCGCCATCGAATCATTTATTTCGGTGATGTTTTCTTTTTCCGTAACCTCTTTTGTGGACGTCTCTGCTTTTTCTTGCTTTATGGATACTTTGGACTCTTCTATTGCTGCTTCCGCAGCCTTAGGCTCGACTTCCTTCTCAGGGATAATCGTAGCCTCTATCGGTGTGTTCTCAGGTTGTGTTTCTGCGGGTGATTTTTTTTCTTGGAAATCAGCTTTTACTATTTCAACGCGCTCTTTCAGTTCTTCCGTAACAAAAACTTCTTCGGCTTCGTGCGACTCAAATTCATCTATTTCTTTCAGAATTTCATCCCCATAGCTAGGCGTTTGTGGTTTTTCTTTCGAAACCTCTTGCTCATCTAATTCTAAAAACGCTACCTGTAGCTTTGTGTTTTCAGGCAGTTCATGAAGAAATTGATAAATAGTTAACGCACTCGTTAGTTTTTGGGTTTCTTTTAACATCGTTTTAAGCCATTTTTTATCTAGCTTATCAGTACTAAATACTTTTTCAGAATTGGTTAAAAGCGTTTCGATTTGATTCGCCAATTTTTGTCTAAAAAGTTTTTCTCTTGTTCCCATCGACACTATTTATTTTAATAGGAGTTAGTCATGTGTTTTACACTACAAATAATCTAACCCGCTATCTCTTAAACGCAAATTTAGTTAGATTTGTGTACAACCGAATTAGATATTTTATTTTTAATGTCCGGTTTCTGTAACGAGCAGAAAATCAGTTTGTTTATTCAGTGTCAGGAATGTTTTTTATTGTTAAAAGGCATTTTATTTTTAATCAATGTTGGGGTAAAAAATGTTTTTAGAGAAACTTGTTAATCAAAACGCGCGTAAAGGATGGATTGAGGTAGTCTGTGGATCTATGTTTTCTGGTAAAACAGAAGAGTTGATTAGGCGACTTAAACGAGCCAAATTTGCACAGTTGAAAGTGGAAATTTTCAAACCTCAAATCGATACTCGATATGATAAAGACGAAGTGGTTTCGCATGATAGAAACTCTATTGGGTCGACTCCTGTGCCTTCATCTGCTAATATTTTGTTGCTAGCAGATGGTATGGATGTGGTGGGTATTGATGAAGCGCAATTTTTTGACAGTGAAATAGTTAATGTGTGTAATCAGTTAGCGAATAGAGGGGTGAGGGTGATTGTTGCAGGGTTAGATATGGACTTTTCGGGAAAGCCTTTTGGGCCCATGCCTGCGCTTCTGGCTTCTGCAGAATACATTACTAAAGTACATGCTATTTGTGTGGATTGTGGAGATTTGGCGCAGCACTCATTTAGATTTACAGAAAGTGAAGATTTGGTACTTGTAGGGGAAAAGGAAAGTTATAAGCCGTTGTGTAGAAAATGTTTTAATCAAAAACAAAACGATAGAAAAAGCACCAATTTAGAGAATGAATCTGACCAGTCATAGCGCAAAAGAATTAGCTAAAATAATTGGAGGGGAATCAATCTTGGTTCAACCTGACCTCCGTATCAATAACCTTCTTTTTGATAGTAGAAAGGATCGCCAATTTTCAGCCACCTTATTTATTGCCTTAGACGGTGATTTTCGTGACGGGCATCGTTTCGTAATGGAAATGTATAAAAAAGGAGTGCGTAACTTTCTAGTTTCTCAGTCTATTGATACTATTCCGGAAGCCAATGTTTTTAAAGTTAAAAGTACCATTGAAACGTTGCAAAAGATTGGAAAGCATCAACGGAGTACGGTCGCATTTCCCGTTATTGGGATTGCCGGGAGTACAGGTAAAACGATAGTCAAAGAATGGCTGTATCAATTGCTAAATGCGGATTATGACATTGTAAGGTCGCCAAAAAGCTATAACTCTCAAATTGGGGTTCCTTTGTCTGTTTGGGCAATGAATGAGGCGTATAACTTAGGGATATTTGAAACTGGAATTTCTCAGCTTGGAGAAATGAAAAAGTTGGAAGAAATCATTCAACCCACCCTAGGTATTTTTACAAATATTCTACAAACAGATCAAGAAGGTTTCTCTTCTATGGAGGAGAAACGGAAGGAGGAATTACGCCTATTTGACCATTCTGAGTACATTGTTTATTGTGCGGACTCTAGGGTTTCAGGTTCAATAATTGAAAATAAATTCCCAAAAGAAAAAAGGCTTTCTTGGGGCAGAAGTACGGATTGTTTTTTAAAGCTTACAGCTAAAACTAGCGGACAATTTAATACGGTGATCCACGCTGTTTGGAAAGGGGAAAACATAAAAATAAGTATCCCGTTCTTGGATGATGTATCCATTGAAGATGCTATGCATTGTTGGGTAACAATGTTGCACCTAGGAGTGACTCAAGCTGAAATTGAAAAGAGATTTCTTGACTTAGAATCTATTTCTATGCGCTTAGAGCAAAAGAATGGGGTAGATGGAAGTATTTTAATTGAGGATGCATATAACGCAGATATTGCAGCTTTTGAAATGGCATTAGATAGTTTAGCTCAAGTAAACAGGAGAGTAAAAACGGTGATTTTGTCGGATATACTAAAATCGGGTGTGACCTCAAATGATGTATATAAAAAAATAAATCAGAGTTTAGTAGATCATACTATTACTCGGTTTATTGGAATTGGTAAGGAATTACACGAAAATCAAGATCTTATAACTATTCCAAATAAACATTTCTTTGTTCATACACAGCATTTTTTGGATGAGCTGCACCTATTTGATTTTGAGAATAATAGTATTCTGATTAAGGGGGCTAGGGATTTTGATTTTGAACGGGTTACAGAGAAATTAGCTTCAAAAAATCACCAGACACAACTGGAAATAAACTTGGATGCGCTACAAACAAATCTTCGATATTATAAAGGGAAACTATTGCCAAAAGTAAAAATTATGGTAATGGTTAAAGCTTTCGGATATGGAGCTGGGGGTCCTGAAGTGGCCCGTTTATTAGCGTCTGAAGAGGTAAGTTACCTTGGTGTAGCCTATGCAGATGAAGGAGTAGCTATTCGTAAAGCAGGAATTTCTACGCCTATAATGGTTATGAACCCTTCGTCAGAGGCATTTTCGTCTATGATTAGCTATAATCTAGAACCAGAGATTTATTCATTAAGTGTTTTAAAAGCCTTTAATGAGGCATTAATTGCGGAAGGTATATTGAACTCTGATTTTAAAGTACATCTAAAGTTAGATACCGGCATGAATAGGCTTGGTTTTAAAGAGGAGGATGTGGCAGATGTGCTTCGAATGCTAAAAAGAGAAACGCACTTTAAAGTGGGGTCTGTTTTTTCTCATTTAGCGGCAAGTGACGATCCAAAATGGGATGATTTCACAAATAATCAAATTAGTGAATTTGAAGAGTTAGCGAGTCAAATTGAAAGTTCTCTTGGGTATTCTGTGACTAAACACATCTGCAATACGGGGGGTATTGAACGTTTTAAAAATGCGCAATACGACATGGTTAGATTGGGTGTTGGTTTATACGGGATGGCTATTGATCCTCAAAACCATGATCAATTAGAAGTAGTGTCTTCTTTGTTTTCTATTGTAGTTCAAGTAAAAAAAGTGAGTACAGGGGAAAGTATTGGTTATGGTAGAAATTTCATGGTGGAAAAACCGATGAAAATTGCCATAATTCCAATTGGGTATGCGGATGGGTTAGATCGCAGATTGGGAAATGGGGTCGGGTATGTGTATGTATCCGGTAAGAAACGAAAAATATTGGGTAATATTTGTATGGACCTTATCATGGTAGATGTAACAGGATTACCTACTCAGGTAAATGAACGAGTGGAGCTTTTTGGTCAAAACATCAGGGTTCAGGATATTGCTCAACAAATAAATACGATTAGCTATGAAATTTTGACTAGTATTCCACCCAGAGTGAAACGTGTCTACATTAAAGAAACCGTATGATTCAGCTTTCTATTGTAATAATAACATTTAATGAAGAGGTAAATATAGAGAGATGTTTATTATCGGTTAAAAATATTGCCGATGAGGTAGTCGTGGTAGATTCTTTCTCCACAGATAAAACTAAGCAAATTTGTGAGAAATATAAAGTTCGTTTTATTGAAAATGAATTCTTAGGGCATATTGAACAGAAAAATTTCGCCCTTAAAAAGGCAAAGTATGACTATGTATTATCGCTAGATGCAGATGAAGCGATTAGTCCAGAATTAGAAAGGAGTATCATCGAGGTGAAGAATAACTGGATGCATAGCACCTATAAAATGAATAGGTTGACTAACTATTGTGGCGATTGGATAAAGCATGGAAGTTGGTACCCAGATACAAAACTACGATTGGTAAAAAAGGATGTAGTGGTTTGGGCAGGTGATAACCCGCACGATAGATTAGTATCTCTTCAAAAGAAAAAAGCAATTCATCTGAAGGGAGATATTTTGCATTATTCGTATTATTCTATCTCCGAGCATATTTTACAACAAGAAAAATTTTCAAGCATTGCTGCACAGGCATTATATAAAAGAGGTGAAAAGGCTCCGTTATATAAGTTATTTGTAAACCCGCTCGCCTCGGTAATTAAAGATATTCTTCTTAGAAGTGGCTACTTAGATGGTGTTTCTGGGTTTAAAGTAGCAGAAATTTCAGCTAAATCTGTTTTTTGGAAATACAAGAAACTAAGAGATTTGTGGAAAGAGGCGCGTCCTAAATAATGCCTTTTTGTGCATCTTCCCAAGCAATAAGTTCGCTTTTTAGCGGTTGATGAAAAAGGAACAAGAAGTAAAAAAACAAGGCGTAGGTAATTCCAAACTGAGTTTCAAAAGTATCTTCATCTAACATCGATACAATCATAATAATAAAGGATCCAACAAAGAGGTAAGAGCTAGAATTAGGTCTTACGGTAAACCCAGAAAAGAGCATCCATAAAAAGTATATCAAACCTATACCTCCGAATGTAATACCCATAGTTAGAAATTGATTATGCGCTCGTAATTGATATTTGTTTTTTATGAGAAATGACAAGGATTGATACTTTTCGTCAAATGCTATTTGAACGTCACCAGTTCCGGTTCCATACAGCCAGTTTTCGGTGAATATTTCTGCTCCTATTTTCCAGAACAAAAAACGCTGAGCCAGTGAATTACCTTGTGGATTATTTCCAATTCTGTAATTATGAACCTCCCAAATATATCGGTATATAAGTGTACTCAAGCTTTTACTATTTAGATATCGTACATTAGCAATACCGTTTTCTATCGCCCAAATATCTTGATCTGTTAGGGCATAAACCCCTTCTCGGTCTTTTCGTAAGCCCTTTGAAGTTAAATACCTTGTTAGAGTATGATTTATGAATTGTGCGCGGGTATCTAAACTATCATATGGAAATTGACTAATTTCATTCCAGCTAGTTTCCAATTCGTCCTTGGCTACATATAAATTAATATAATGTCCATTTTCAAAATCTTTAGAGTTTAAATCAAAAGTATACGACTCGCCTGTTTTAGTTTTTTTATCTAATAATGTTGAATCTATCTGTTCTACAGCATAAAAATTAGATACTTGTGTATATATGTATCCAATGGAAGTAAGGGTGAAACTAACCAAAATGACTTTGGCTAATTGATGATATTTCATTTTTTTTTGAGAAGAAATAATCCAAATCAAGATAAATCCTGCGGCAACTACGGCTACAATACCTGACATGGCGCGTAACATAAAAAGATATATGATAAACCAAAACCCCAGGAGTATGAATGCTATTTTAAACTTCTGCCATTGTATGGATTTCTGACTTAAATAAAAAGCCGAAAAAACAGCTATTCCCATCATTAAACTTAGTCGGATATGCGACATAAAAGGAGACATTAATCGATAGTCATCTCCGGGTTGAGACAGTATAAAGTAAATAACCGAGCCTACAATGCTGCTGAGAAAAGAGGTGGCTAAAAAGAATAATAAGATCCACTCAAATCTGTGAATGCTCAGCTTTTTAGAAGAACCTATGGCCATCGGTAGCGCAAATAACGGGAGTTTTATTTGAATGTCTCGATTTCCATAATCCATATCAGTACTCCATAACAACCCAATAATATGGATGGCAAATAAACCCACAAACAAGAGGATGGTATAATTTTCCCAAACAAATTTGGCTTTAGAAAAATACTTACCCTCAGCTAAATAATTAGTCGCCATTAATATCATAGACATACTCACCAAAAAATGGGAGAATTGCATACCAATGACCATGATAATTAGTAATCCAAAAAAGATGTTCTCATGGATGGCAGCCCTATTTGCGAATAGTTTCAAGGGGGTGGTCTACTTTGTTAGATAAGATTGGTAAAGAGATAAATCCGCCAGTATTTTTTTTGCCTCTAGCATGTCTTCATCTAGATTCATGGCTTGTTCAATTCTGCCTGTTTGGTAATGATACCTAGTCACAATTTCGCCAGATAGATATCGGGAGATTTGTTTCTTATAAATATCAAGATCTTTGGATTTGTTGATGAAGATTGATTTTTCAAGATTAGCTAAGTTTTGTTGAATTTCATCTGCGTACTTTTCGCTTTTGGCGGCTTTTCCTAATCTAATTAATAGTTTTTCAGTCTCTGTAGAATAGTCGTAATCTTTGTCTTCTAAGAAGGTTTTGAAATCTTCGTAAGCCTCATCTGAAAGCACAAAATCTTTAGCTGAGCCAATACTGTCTGTCTGGTTACGATACATAGTTGCGTATTCAAAAATTAATTGCTTTTGGGCTAAGCTAATTAAGATGGGGCTGGCATTTGGAGACTCCACTTTCACTTCTGGTTCAATACCTGCACCATCTAAAACTATTCGTCCGCTCATGGTTTTGAATTCTTTTCGCAAAGAATCAGGAACTTCAATAGCTCGTCCATCTTCATCTTTGTGCGAATAATCCAATCGCTGAATACAACGACCACTTGGAATATAATATTTAGCCACCGTAAGTTTCATTTTAGAATTATACTTAAGATCTCGAGTTTGTTGAACCAGGCCTTTTCCAAATGTATTGGTTCCAATAATTACGCCTCTATCTAAATCTTGAATAGTACCAGAAACAATTTCTGAAGCCGATGCAGATCCGCCATTTACCAAAACAACTAAATTAATACTACTATCAATGGGAGCAGAAGTAGTAAAATAGGTGTGGTTCCAATCCGTCAGCTTTCCTTTGGTTTCCACTACTTTTGTTCCGATGGGCACAAACAGCCCAACAATACTTACCGCTTCTCGCAGAAGGCCTCCACCGTTTCCACGTAGGTCTAGAACAAGGTTTGAGATTTGATGTTTTTCTTTTAAATCGAGTAAAGCTGCTTTCACCTCCGCACTGGCGGTTTCTGTAAAGCCATTTAGCTTAATATATCCCGTGTTCTCTGCTGTAAGTCCATAATAGGGTACGTCTTTTATTTTAATCTCTTCTCGTGTAACCGTAATTTCTTTCGCTTCCGTTTCGCCAAATCGTTCAATAGTAAGAATGAGGTTAGTGTTGGGCTCGCCTTTCAAAAATGAACTAATTTCTGAGGTAGATTTTCCTTCTGCTGACTTACCGTCAACCATTAATATTTTATCTCCTGCACGTAATCCTGCTTTATCTGCGGGGAAATTTTCGTAGGGCTCGGAAATAAAAACAAAACCGTCTCTTCTTGAAATAAGGGCTCCAATTCCGCCATACTGACCGGTGGTCATAAAACGGTAATCTTCAATATCCGACTCTGGATAATACACTGTGTACGGATCTAGTTTTTTCAACATAGCATCAATGCCTGTTTTCATTAAGTCTCCAGGTTTGGTATCATCTACGTAGTAGGTGTTTATGTTTTTATAGACACTCACAAAAATATCGAGGTTTTTACTGATCTCGAAATAACTGTCTTGAAAACTGAAAAAACCTAATGAGGTAATAATTAATAAACTAGTTATCCATGTAGCGGATGATTTCAAACGGTGATTCTTTTTCATTTTTCTAATTCTTTAATTTTAAGGAAAGCTTTTCTAAAATTTCTTTCATTTTAACTTGAGCGTGTTCCAAGTCCAAGTCTTTACGCCCAATATAAATAAAACCTATGGCAATATGTTGGTTTTTTTCACTGGTTTTTAATTGAAACCCTGTCGCGTTTAATCGGTAGGCTTCTGAAATTTTTCTCTTTATCAAATTCCGAGTAACAGCGAGCTTAAACCTTCTTTTGGGCACGCTAACTAATGTTTGAACTCCCGCAAAATCGGAGTTCTCAACTTCTAAAAAAACCAAACGGAACGGAGGAATCGTTATTGCATTTCCGGTGGAAAAAAGTTGATCAATTATGATTTTACTTTTTAAATGATTTTTTCGTTTATTTTCAAACTTCACCCCACAAAAAAAGGGTTTCTTTCGAAACCCTTCGTATTATTTTATAAAGAATATTGTTATTTCTTGTTATGTTCTTTTACATAATTCTCGATTGCCATGGTCATAGATGGTGCAATTTGAGTTGGAGCCTGTATATCTACTCTAAAACCTGCGTCTTTAGCGGCTTTTGCCGTAGTTGGTCCAAATACCGCAATACGAGTATCTTTCTGTTTAAACTCTGGGAAATTTCTTAGCAAAGACTCAATACCTGCGGGTGAAAAGAATACCAGCATATCGTAAAATACCTCTTCTAAGTCAGAAAGGTCAGAGCATACTGTTTTGTAAAGCACTGCTTTGGTGTAGTTGAATTTGCTTTTTTCTAATAATTCAGGAATTTCACTTTTTAATATGTCTGAACAAGGCAATAAAAATGATTCTTTTTTATGCTTCTTCATTACGTCAATTAATTCCGCAAACCTTTGTTTTCCGTGAAATATTTTACGTTTCCTATACACCACATATTTCTGCAAATAGTAAGCGGTAGATTCTGAAATACAAAAGTATTTCATGGTATCTGGAACAGTTAATCTAGCTTCTTTAGCAATTCTGAAATAATGATCTACTGCATTTCTTGAGGTGAAAATTACAGCAGTATGATCTAAGATATTTACTCGGTTTACACGAAAGTCAATCTCACTAACGCCTTCAATATGAATGAATGGACGGAAGTCGATTGTTAATTTGTGCTTTGATCCAACTTCGAAATAGGGGGATTTTTCCGAATCCGGTTTTGGTTGCGATACAAGAATTGTTTTTACTTTCAAATCCATAAATTAACCTTGTTTTTATTAGTGTTATTGTTGGAAATTTGGTTACCCGTTGTATTGTAGAATTATTCTTCCAAAAACAAATAGAGGTAAAATTTCTAGCGCGCAAATGTACAAAATAATGTGAAACACTTGACTGTTAGTTTGTTTAAGTCCTAGAATAAATGATCTCATTAATCGGTATATATATATTACAGCAGAAACGATAAGTCCTATTTGGACTGCGTGTTGGGGGGTTATTAAATCACTAAAAGTGTAAATGATGATCATTGGGAATAATGAAATACCCAAAATTTGTACTGAAATAATTATTAGTGTTAAGTATCCTTGAATGGTTTTGCCGGCAGAAAATATTAATCCAGTACATAAAATAAGGGCTATTTTCAAGAATATTCCAATAGTTAGAGCGATACCAATAAGCAAAATGACGATACCTGATTTTTGGATTTCAAATAAATAGATCGAAAATGAAATAGATTCCAGTACCTGATATGTAAAAATAGAAATGTTGACTAACCCAAGTAAGAACATGCCTAAGGAAACAATTCCATTGGCGCCACTTTTGTCATTTAACTCTTGAAAGAACACAGAATTATTAAAGAACGATTTGATAATGCTATGCAGGCCCTTGTTATGCTTTTGATAATAAAAAGCCCAAGCAAACAAGACGAATAAGTAAGTTATGAAATAACCGGCAGTAGAATTTTGATGTTTCTCGTAAAAAGGAACCGGTTTACCAAGGTGCGTTTGATTAGTTGATATTACTTGATTGGTAAAAAGGGGCTCAAGGGTGACGAAATTGTTTTGAACTTTAAGCTCAACAAAGCTGGATTTACTGGAGTCCGATTGATTTTGATGTATGGTAAACTCTGATTGCATGGTCTTCAAAGCAAAAGTAGTTAGTTGCGGGCTCCATTTGGGTTATTTTAGCATAAAATAAAGTGTAAATTTTTGAACAATCTTATTTGTAGATTTCAATACCTTTGACATCTTAAAATAAACACTCATGACAGATAAGTTTGAAGCACATGATTATTATGAAATGGATGAATTGTTAACGGAAGAACAAAAGTTATTTCGCGATTCATTACGTTCATGGTTAAAGAAAGAGGTTTCTCCAATTATTGAAGATTATTACGAACGGGCAAAGTTTCCAGAGCAAATTATTCCAGGATTAGGAGAATATGGCTGTTTTGGTCCATATATTCCGCAAGAATATGGTGGTCCAGGTTTAGATCAGATTACTTACGGTTTGTTGATGCAAGAACTAGAACGTGTTGATTCTGGTGTTAGATCCACTTCTTCGGTGCAATCGTCTTTGGTGATGTATCCTATTTGGAAATACGGATCGGAAGAACAAAAGCAAAAGTTTTTGCCTAAATTAGCGACTGGTGAGTTTATTGGTTGTTTTGGATTAACGGAACCCGACCATGGTTCAGATCCAGGGAGCATGGTAACTAACTTTAAAGATATGGGAGACCATTATTTATTGAACGGTGCAAAAATGTGGATCTCTAACTCTCCAATTTCTGATGTAGCTGTAGTATGGGCTAAGAATGAAGACGGTAGAATTCACGGTATTTTGGTAGAAAAAGGAATGGAAGGATTTACTGCGCCAGAAATGCATGGAAAACATTCTTTGAGAGCTTCTATAACTGGAGAACTTATTTTTGATAATGTGAAAATTCCGAAAGGCAATTTATTGCCGGGTCGGTCTGGTTTAGGAGCTCCATTATCTTGTTTAGATTCTGCCCGTTACGGTATTGCTTGGGGAGCCATTGGTTCGGCTATGGATTGTTACGATTCTGCTTTGCGATACGCCAAAGAACGTATTCAATTCGGTAAGCCTATTGCTTCGTTTCAACTCATTCAAAAGAAATTAGCGGAAATGGTGACTGAGATTACAAAAGCACAGTTGTTAACCTTTAGGTTAGGTCAGTTAAGAGAGGAGGGCAGAGCAACAACAGCTCAAATTTCTATGGCGAAAAGAAACAACGTGGATATGGCATTGAAAGTGGCTAGAGAAGCTCGTCAAATTCATGGTGCAATGGGAATTACTAGTGAGTATTCTATTATGCGACACATGGCGAATCTAGAGTCTGTAGTAACGTATGAAGGAACGCATGATATTCACCTTCTTATTACTGGTATGGATATTACAGGGATTCCGGCTTTCAATTAGACGAAAATAAATTCACGAAAAGCCTCTAGATCTAAAGATTTAGAGGCTTTTTTTGTGATGAAAAGCAGACTTCGAAATCATATTTCTATAGAGTTGGTTATGGATAAGCAGAAAGGTTTTGTGCGTTTTTTTAGGGCCGTATTCGTCAAGTTATTGTCAACTTTAACAATGCTTAAATGAGTATTTGGAAAAACTTCCGTGTAGGTATTTTGGTGAGAAAGTTGATTTTTAAGTTAATGGGTATTGAGTATGTCAATGGTGTATGGATTAACTTAAATGATCATGCGTAACTTAAACCTTTCAGGAAGAGATGTATCTAAAGTGTATGTTATTAAATTTAAACGATGATTATGAAAAATAAAATAGGAGTATGCATAATAGTTTTATTAGTTTTTTTGGCGGGGAAAAGTTTTGCTCAAAACGGATGGATAGATGGTAAAGCTAAGAGTCCAGAAGTGAGAATAGAGAAAAAGGTAACCAAACTAACTATGGAGTTGGGATTGTCTGAAAATCAGGCGCAAGAACTGACGGTGATATTGACCAGTTCTCAAGTCCAATTGATGGAGATAAATGAGAAATACTCAGAGTTAGAGTCGGTAAAAAAAGAGATGAAAGAGGTAACGCAATATAAAAAAGGGCAGATGAAAAGTATTCTTTCAAAAGAGCAATTGGAGCTAATGAAAGAAAGAAGTAAATCTAAATCGAATCAAAAAAAGGGAAATGGTTCAGGTGAAAGCTTTCATGATATAACAATATCCGTACTAAATTTAACGGAGGCTCAAACTGCGGAAATTAAAGTGTTGAATACAGAAGTGGAAAACAGAAAGAAAGATATTTTAGAAAAGTATCCAGAAATAAAAATGGCAAAAGAAGCTATTCAGAAAGTGAAGTATACTACCCAAGAGGAACTGAAGGGGACTTTAACTCCAGAACAAAACAAAGTGTATTTAACGAACGTGAAAATGAAAAGATCAAAGAAGAAACTTAAAGGGAACTAATTTTAAATAATTTATAAAAGAAAAAAGCCGCATTTTGCGGCTTTTTTCTTTTATAAATTATACTCAGCTTTCGAAGCTTTTCGGCCCGCTAACCAAGACTCGTAAGATTTTTTATCTAATTGATACCAAGCCTTCGCTATGTTAGATTTTAAAACTCCTTTTAGATGCTGCTTTTTTTCTTTTGTAATGACACTCATTTGTCGGAGGTTTAAAAATTATGCGACTAGTCTTTAGGTACGGTAAATTTAAAAAAAAATTCTGCTTAAACAAGAACAAGATTAATAAATTATAGGACTACGTTGATTATTTTGGTGTTAACGTATATAATTTTTTTTGGCCTTTTTCCTTCCAGCCATTTTTGTGCTTCTGGGAGACTTAGTAATTTCTCTTCAACTGCTTTAGCATCCATGCCAATGGGTAGTTCTAACTTAAAGCGCATTTTCCCATTAAATGAAACGGGGTAGGAGTGACTAGATTCTACTAACACCGCTGGATTGAATGTAGGAAATGAGGCGTAAGATACCGAAGTGTTATTTCCTAATTGGCTCCAAAGCTCTTCTGTAATATGAGGTGCATGACATGCCGCTAATACCACTAAATCGCTTAATATGGATCTATGGTTACATTTGAGTGCCGTTAAATCATTTACGCAAATCATTAAATGACTTACGGTAGTATTAAACGAATACCGGTCCATATCATCTTGAATAGCCTTGATTGTTTTATGTAAAACTTTTAAAGCCTCTTTGCTTGGAGCATCCTCTGATACTGAAAACTCTTCGTTTTCAGTATGATATAAAGCCCAAAATTTACGTAAGAAACGAGAAACGCCATCAATTCCTTGAGTGTTCCATGGTTTATGCATTTCTATTGGACCTAAGAACATTTCGTGTAAACGTAAGGCATCAGCCCCATAACGCTCAATAAGTGCATCTGGGTTAACTACATTGTATTTAGATTTAGACATTTTCTCTACCTCACTGCCGCAAATGTATTGTCCGTTTTCTAATTCAAATTTTGCATTGGCGTATTCTGATCTCCAGTTCTTGAATGCTTCGGTATCTAAAACATCTCCATTAACGAAACTTACATCGGCATGAATAGCGGCCACTTTTCTATCTCCAATTAATCCTTTAGATACGAAAGTGTTGGTGCCGTCTAGACGATACACAAACTTGGAGACTCCCTGAATCATTCCTTGGTTAATTAGCTTTTTTGCAGGCTCATTAAACGGAATAGATCCTAAGTCATTTAAGAATTTAGTCCAAAAACGCACATATAATAAATGTCCTGTAGCGTGCTCCGCTCCCCCTAAATACAAGTCAACTTGGGTGTAATAATTAACGGACTCTTTCGAGAACATCTCCGTTTTATTATTCGGGTCCATATATCTTAAATAATACCAAGAAGAACCAGCCCAACCGGGCATTGTGTTTGTTTCCAATGGATGTCCGTCTTTGGTTACCCAGTTTTCAGCACGTGCCAATGGTGGTTCGCCATCTGTTGTAGGTAAATACTTATCTACTTCTGGTAACGTTAATGGAAGCTCGCTTGGGTCTAATACATAGGGTATGTTATTCTTGAAATAGACAGGAATTGGTTCTCCCCAATAACGTTGGCGACTAAAGCCGGCATCTCTTAATTTGAAGTTGATTTTTTTAGTGCCAACTCCAGCTTTTTCTAATTCGTAGATGGCTAAGTTGATCGCTTTTTTTGCGCTCAGTCCGTTTAAGAAGTCAGAGTTACAGATAACTGATTCTTTTCCTTCTACAGCTCCTTTACTAATATCGGCTCCTTCTAAAATATTAGGAATAGGAATATTGAAATGAGTAGCAAAACTCCAGTCACGTTGATCGCCAGCTGGAACTGCCATTATTGCTCCGGTTCCGTAATGGGCTAGAACGTAATCTCCAATCCATACCGGAATTTCATCTCCTGTAAACGGGTGAATGGCATAAGCCCCAGTAAATGCCCCAGAAATATGTTTTACATCTGACATACGATCACGTTCAGACCTTTTACTGGTAACGTCAATGTAGTTATCAATATCCGATTTTTGGGCTGTCGTTGTAATCTTTTGAACCAATTCGTGCTCTGGTGCGATCACCATAAATGATACGCCAAAAATAGTATCTGGTCGAGTAGTGAAAACTTCAATTTTGTCGTCATGGTTTTTAACGTCAAATTTTACTATTGCACCTTGGGATTTACCAATCCAGTTTCGTTGAATTTCTTTAATAGACTCTGGCCAATCAATTCCTTCTAGGTCATTGATTAATCTATCGGCATAGGCGGTAATTCGTAACGACCATTGCTTCATTTTTTTCTGCTCTACCGGAAATCCTCCACGCTCAGAAACCCCGTTTTTCACTTCATCGTTAGCTAAAACAGTTCCTAGTTCAGGACACCAGTTTACGATAGATTCGCTTAAATAAGCCATTCGGTAGTTTAATAAAGTCTCATATTGGTCATCTGCAGATTTTGAGATCCAATCTGCGGCAGTAAAAGTCAGTTCTTCCGAGCAATGTGCGGTTACATTTTCAGTTCCTGACGTAGCAAAAAGGGTGATTAACTCCTCAATAGACTGTGCTTTGTCAATGTTGATATTGTACCAGGAATTAAAAATGGAAATAAAAATAGATTGTGTCCATCCATAATATTCTTTTTCAGAAGTGCGAACTTCACGATCCCAGTCAAATGAAAACCCTATACGGTCTAATTGCTGACGGTAACGTGAAATATTTTCTTTGGTGGTAATGTCTGGATGCTGACCTGTTTGAATAGCATATTGTTCTGCGGGTAGTCCAAAAGAATCATATCCCATAGGATGTAAGACTTCAAAATTTTGTAATCGTTTATACCGTGAAAAGATATCAGAGGCAATATAACCTAGTGGGTGACCTACATGTAGACCAGCTCCAGATGGGTAAGGAAACATATCAAGAACGTAAAATTTTTCTTTTTTAGAATTTATTTCACTTTTGAAGGTTTTGTTCTTCGCCCAAAACGCTTGCCATTTCTTTTCGATGTCATAAAATTTATAGGCCATAATATCTTCTTTTGTTACTTAAAAATCAGTCTGCAAAAGTAGTGATGAATAGGCCAAATGAGAAGTATTTATACGCTATATTACGAAGTAATTAAGTGATCTAACAAAGTGAATTGGAGGTCTTGAGATTAAATGTGTGAATACTTTTTAAATTTTTTAACGAAACCATGAGTTTCAAGTTTCACCCTTTCCTTCTCTTGATTTATCTTCGCCACCAAATGAGCCAAAGCCAGAACGATAGTATAGTCATAATTCCAACGTATAACGAGATCGAAAACATTGAAAAGATGATTCGGAAAGTCTTTTCTTTGGAGAAAGCTTTCGATTTATTAATTATTGATGATGGTTCTCCAGACGGAACAGCGGCTGTTGTGAAAAAGTGGCAAGCCGAATATCCGGATAGACTTTATATAGAAGAACGGAGTGGTAAGTTGGGCTTAGGAACTGCTTATATTCATGGGTTTCATTGGTGTATTGATCGTGATTACGACTTTATTTTTGAAATGGATTGTGATTTCTCACATAATCCAAATGATTTATTGGTCTTGTATAACTCCGCTCAAAAAAATAATGCGGATTTAGTTATTGGGTCACGCTATATTAAAGGTGTAAATGTGGTCAACTGGCCAATGGGTCGTATTTTAATGTCTTACTACGCATCTATGTATGTTCGAATTATTACGGGTATGCCAATTAGGGATACTACTGCCGGCTTTAAATGTTACCGTAAAAAGGTGCTAGAATCTATTTCTATCGATGAAATTCAGTTTAAGGGATATGCTTTTCAAATTGAAATGAAATTTAGAACGTGGAAAAAAGGGTTTAAAGTAGTGGAGGAGCCTATCATTTTCACAGACCGTCAAGAGGGATCCTCAAAAATGTCAGGAGGTATTTTTAAAGAAGCCTTTTTTGGAGTTTGGTTACTAAAACTAAAAAGTATTTTCGGTGTGATTTAGCTTTTATCGACTTATTATAAATCGTTCTGTCCGCTTATTACTTCCAGATACTAGCTGGATATGGTAGGCGCCCTGAGCTAAATTTTGAACGTCAATGTGAAAGGTGTTGGATAACCGTAAACCCTCTGTTTGTGAGACTAACCTGCCATCTATTGCGAATATAGAGTAGGCATTAACCGTTTTAAAATCTCCTTGGGGTATAATGTACAGGGTGTTTGATGCAGGGTTAGGATAAACCGTTAGATCTGTAAAGCTTGATTTCTGTATAGAAAAATTTCCTTTAGAGATAATATCTAGTTCTGGGTCTATTAAAACTCTAGTGACTAAAAAGTTAACGGTGTATTGCACAGAAACTTCATTAGAGTAAAAAGGAATGGATATCCACACACTATCTGTTTCGCCTAAAAGCAAGACCGGAACGCGTATGTTGAAAATAGGGGTTTGCGTATTACTAGTAGTTTGTCGCACCTGAAGGCTAATTTCTTCATTTATTTGTTCCCATTCAGTATTGAAGCTAGGGTATCCAACTCCGTAAATCCATTGATTCTTAAATAGGGATAAATTGGAGTCTGCGGCTGTTTCTATATGTGAAAAAAAATCTTGTGTTAAGGCAGTTTTATAGGCTAAATCAGGGTCTTTCAGATATGATCGAACCCCTCTGAAAAATGCGGTGTCTCCTATTTGTTTTCGAAGCATATGCAGAATGTAGCCTCCTTTTGCGTAAGATAAGTTGGGGTCGAATATTCTATTCACGGAGGAGGTGTCTGATACAAAAACACTTTCTGTTTTATTGATAGTTGCCCTTTCTAGGAAGTTTTCTTTCCAAGCATTCCAGTGAACCCCGTTATACATCGTTTCTAATGGTAGTCCTGCAAAATATGTGGCAAATCCTTCATTGAGCCAAATATCTGACCAAGAGCCACACGTTATTTTATTGCCAAACCATTGATGTGCCAATTCATGAGCTGTTAATCCAAAACCAAAATGAGTCATGAAACTCATCGTTTGATGCTCCATTCCGCCACCTCTTCCAAATTGAGCATGACCATATTTTTCTCGCATGAATGGATATTCTCCTATAAGTGAATCATAGTACCTTAATAAGGTGTCGGTAACAAATAAAGAAGAGCGAAACGCGGCACTATCTTCTGCATAAATATAATTCTGAACAAATAGGGGCCCCTTAGATAGAGGAGTAGTAAAAGAGATTTCTGCATAAGGGGTAACTGCAATCGCAATTAAATAGGGAACAATAGGATAAGAGTTTTTCCAATGTGTTGTGGTAAAGCTACCAATAGTATCTAAAGACCATAGGATTCCGTTTCCAGCTACCTTATTCTCCGAAGGGGCAGTAACGAACACGTCCGAAGAGTCCGCTTTGTCAGTTAGGCTTTGTTTGCAAGGCCACCAGTCAATTGCTCCGTATGGTTCAGAAAGCGTCCATAAAATGGGGGTGTTGTGGTGTGTTTCTGTCTGAAATGTTGCTCCCTCGGGGGGGGCGCCATGGTAGAATATAGTGATGGAATCCGTTTTTTTTGAAATAAAATTTCGGGTTATTGTAATGATGTTGTTTTTATGACGAAAAGGAAGCGTGTCATTTTTGTGTAAAATGGAATCTACCGTGAGTAAAGAATTCAATTCGAATACAATTTGAGAAATATCCATTTCCGGAATAAAATAACTAGTTACCGACCCAGAAATGTATTGAGAGTCAGGTCTTACTGTTAAGTTTAACCGATAGTAGCTAATATCGTAAGTAGAAGTGAGTTGTGATTCTTGGAAATTGGCAACGTCTGAATGTCCTTTCTCTGAATCAGCAATTTCGTCTAAATAAAAAGAATAACTGGAATCGGATTGCGAAAATGAATGAATTGCAATTCCAATAAACGCAAAAAGAAAAGTTAGTTCTTTAAATCTCATTTCAGCGAATATAAGTAATTATTTTACGGATCTGTATGGGTAATGTTAGATCGTGCTATAGAGGTAATCAATGGAGAAGGGTAAATAATATAAATTGATTTTGTGGGTAACTTTGGAGATTTGGTGTAAATAGTGTTAAAATTCAGTACTCGGATACAACTTTACATCGGTTTAAATCGTTAGTTTAGTTGAATCTATAAAATTCTAAGTATGAAAAATTTTAAAAATAGGAGTTTAGGTGTACTGGAAAGAACAGTTTTGGAATTTAAAGAAAAAGGTAATTCTAGTATTGAGGAAATAAAGGAATACCTATTAAAAAAGTATTCCTTGACCGTGAGTAGTAACGTGATAATAAAAAGACTGAAAAGTTTCAAGGTCTAAATAAAACCGGCATCTTTTGGTACAATTTCCGTAGGGGGAAATCCAAAATAATTTTTAAAAGAAAAGGAAAAATAGCTGACACTATTGAATCCAGTAGCATACGCTATTTCAGAAATGTTACCACCTCTTTGTTCTATTATTTGTTTAGCTTGCTCTAATCTAAACTCTCGTAAAAATTGATTGAACGTTTTACTTGTTATCGCTTTTACTCTTCGTTGAACAGTAGATTTACTTAAACCCATTTCTACCACTACATCTTCAATAGCAAAATTAGACTTGTCTAAATTATTTGCGAAAAGAACAATCAACTCGCGCATGAAGATATCTTCAGTTGATTCAACTTCTGTTTTATTAGTCTCTAAATATGCTTTTGCTTTTAACTTTCGCCTAATTTCAATTAGGTTAGCAATTCTAGCAATTAATTCTTTTGCGTTAAAAGGCTTCGTAATATAATCGTCTGCACCGTATTCCAAACCCATAATTTTGGACTCAGTCATCGTTTTGGCAGTTAATAAGATAACTGGAGTATTAGTTAACGCAGGAGTCTCTCTTACATTACGTAATAATTCATATCCATCCATCTCAGGCATCATAATGTCGGAAATAATTAAATCTGGCTCTTTCTTAAAAGCCATGTCTAATCCTTCCTTGCCGTCAGCTGAAACAAAAACCGTATACCCCTTAAACTTCAGTAGCTCTTCCAAGTTTTCTCGGACAGTTGCATCATCTTCAATTACTAGTATATTGGACATATATTTAAACGTTTTGATTCTATATTGATACAAATGTAACATATTGAGGTTACATTTGACGATAGATTATGGATGATTTAATTTCGATATCAGCAGAAGGAGAAACAACATTAGACTCGGGGCTACTAAATAAAACGTTAAACTTATTTGCGGAAGGAGGAAACTTCAATAACAATTTAAGTTCTTTTATAAAGTGGCTTTCAAATACCTATTACCCGCATTTAATCGTGTTTATTCCTCATGTGTCTGCAAACTTAAGTGAATATTTTACTTCTCAAACAGTAATTTATGGCACCGATGTTAGTGATTTGGACAATGCGAAACTGGAAAATATTATTGTCCAATTTATGGAGGGTGCATCCAATATTAAACAGTTGGTTTCTCATGATATTTCTAACCCAAAGGATAGAAAGCTGGTTAAGGACCTGGGGGTAACTTCTGTGTTTATAATTCCAGTTATTGCAAAAAATAAAAATTTGGGATGCTTGGCTTTTCTAGAAGATGAGGTTCCGAGGTTATGGTCTAAAAAAGAGACTTCCGATATCGTGATGCTCTCGCGTGTTTTTAGTCAGTTTTTGTATTCAGAAACCGTGGATAAAGAGCTATTTACAAAAGAGGATATTCTTCAAAAGGCAATAGAAAGTTCTAATGATGGATATTGGCATATTGATTTAAAGCAGAATCAAATGCATTTTTCTAGACAATGGA
This sequence comes from Salibacteraceae bacterium, assembly GCA_047610145.1. GTDB lineage: Bacteria > Bacteroidota > Bacteroidia > Flavobacteriales_G > Salibacteraceae > CAJXZP01. The sequence goes on from JBLFZF010000034.1 coordinate 23,898, forward strand.
AAAGAATGTTAGGGTTTGATGAAAATGAATTGTCCGACTCATTTGAAACTTTTGAGAATTTATTACACCCAGACGATAAAGAAATTGTTTTACATGTGTTGGATCCTTATTTGAAATTAGGGATGGGAAGCTATGAATGTGAATACCGAATTAGAAATAAGAAAGGGATTTATATATGGGTTTTAACAAGAGCCAATGTCAATTTTTCAGATAATGGAATTCCATTGCAATTTGTGGCAACTAATACAGATATTACCTCGCGTATTGAGTATAAACGTAAGTTGGCAAAAAGTGAGGCCAAATACGAAAAACTTCTAGGGTCTATTCATGAGATAATTTTTGAAATTGATAGAAAGGGAATTGTTACTTTTTTAAATAGTGCATGGGAGCGTCACCTGCTTTTTAAAGTAAATAAAACGATTGGTACCTTATATACAAAATATATTCACCCAGAGGATAGACCTATAGTATTGGATGTAATTGCTATACCATATTCGGGTACAGAATTGGTGCATGTAACACGTGAGGTAAGGTTGCTGGCGGCAAATGGAAAATCAGTATGGATGGAAATACACTTTTCTCTCCGATATACCGATAATAAATTATTAGATGAGGTAAAAGGTACTTTAGTAAATGTAGCGGAAAGAAAAAATGTAGAATTAGAAAAAGCGGCCAGTGAAAATAAGTTAGCTCGAATTTCCGAGAATATTTCTGATTTAATAATAGAGATTGATGAGTCGGGTCGGTATTTATTTATGTCGAATGCGGTGCGGCAAATGATTGGGCGTAATCCCAACGAATTTTTGGGTAAAATGGCTATTGATGATGTGCATCCAGAAGAATTAGATCAAATTAATAGAAATATTTTTCAGCAGTTATTAAATGGGGCTAATCGGGTAGTTGAACAATATAGGTTTAAGGCAGTTGATGACGATTATATATGGGTAGAGGCAATTGTTCAACCCTTGATATCTGTGTCAGGCAAAAGAACTTTTATTGCCGCATTACGTGATATTTCCGCAAGAAGAAAGGCAGAAGATGATATGAAAGTGGCATTGGCTAAAGAAAAAGACTTGAATGAATTGAAGTCTCGATTCATTACGATGACATCTCACGAGTTTAGAACGCCTTTATCATCTATTCAATCGAGTGTGGAGCTATTGGAAATGTATGCCGAAGATTTAGGGGATCGATTCATGAAGCCGTTCGATAAGCATTTTAATAAAATAACTACACAAGTAAGTAGAATCAATAATTTGTTACATAATATTGATACGTTGGGTAAAATTGAGGCAATGGAGATGCCCTTTAGCCCAGTAAGTCAAAACCTGGTAGAATTTACAAATAATATTATTCAACAGCAGGTTTTGGGTGAGTTTCCAGAAAGAGAAATTGAATTAAAAATAACGGGTGCAGAAGAACCTCGGCTATTTGATCCCGCTTTATTAGATAATCTCATGTATAATGTTTTTAAAAATGCATTATTGTATTCTCAAAATAAGGTAAGTTGTGAATTGAAATTTGAAAAAAGTCATTTCTGTATCGAGATATCTGATACCGGAATTGGTATTCCAGAAGAAGACATGGCTCATTTATTTACTACTTTTTTTAGAGCAAAAAATATTGTTAATTTAAATATTCCAGGGAATGGACTAGGATTGATTATCTCTAGAAAAATTGCGAGTATTCATTCCGGTACTATTGAACTTGAAAGTGTGGAGAAACAAGGAACCACTGTAAAAGTGAAAATACCGCTAAAATTTAATTAAGACGTAACATATCACTCCACGGCAAAATGGTGGAGTAGCCCATTTTCTTAATTTTTTGAATCTGGGATTCGGTTCCAATAAATAAAACAAAATCTCCTCCCCAAGCTCCTAATGACTTGAACGTGCCTTTAATGGTTGGAAATAAACGATCTTTAACTTTTGGATAGCCTATTGCTTGGCTAATGAGGTCTTCGTGTTTTTCTAAAAGGGCACAAAACTTCACTCCATTATTAACTTGCGCTAGCTGATTAGTGATTTCTGTAATTTGTTGACGAAGTAACTCTCTGTCAAACTTTAATTCGGAGTATTTCTTTATTTCTTGATCACTCAACTGTTTATTGCCCAAATAAACAAAGTAACCATTCGATAAAAATTCGGTAGGAAAGGATATAGGAGTTATTTGAGGGGTATCATGTATTAACTGATAGAGTATAGGCCCATTAGCACTTGCGCAAGCGATGTCATATCCAGAACCTTTAAAACTATTTTTCAGTAATAAATAGGGATTAATATCTGCCCATTGACTTAATAATTGAATCAAGGTAGAGCTAGAACCCAATCCCCAATGTCTATCAAATTCTAATCGGGTATGGACAGAAGTTCCTTGCAAAACATTTTTAAAAGAGGGGCTTAAAACAATTACTTCGTGAAGCAAAGAGAGTAGCCTCTTCGCTTTTTCGGTGTCATTTGTTTTTAGAATATGTAAATCTTCAGAAAGAAGGCAGCTGAACCAAATTTGTTGATGTACATCAAAACTGTTCCATTGCGTATGCTTAGGATTAGGGTATGTGTCTAGCTCTAGCCATTGTCCCATTTTAGTAGGAAAAGCGAGTGCTAGGGCACCATCTAGAACCGCATATTCTCCGGTAATTAATAGTTTACCGTGCGCATAATATTTTTGAGGAAGAGGCATTAATGAGAATCCTCAGTACGCATGTCATTAAATTTATTTACAATATCACTATGACGCGGCACCTTGTCTTTGAAGTATATTTTAAAGAAATCCTTTTCTTTTTCTGTTGCACCTAATCCATTTAATACATTGAGTAAGTGCATTTTCATATGTCCTTTCTGAATGCCCGTAGTCGTTAATGCTTTTAGTGCCCCAAAGTTTTGAGCCAAACCAGAAGCTGCAATAATCATCATTAATTCTTTCGCTCCGGGGTTTCCTAATAGTTCGTATGCAAATTTAACCATAGGGTGAAGGGTAGTTAATCCTCCAACCGTACCTAAAGCCATTGGAATATCTAACCAAAATCTAAACTGGCCATCTTTAACCTCACAATGCGTTAATGAACGGTATTGTCCAGAACGTGCGGCATAGGTATGAGCAGCTGCTTCTACCGCTCTAAAATCGTTTCCAGTTGCAATTACAACAGCGTCAATACCATTCATAATACCTTTATTATGAGTGGTTGCGCGGTAAGGTTCAATAGCAGCAACATGAATAGCTCTTTCAAATTTCTGTGCAAATTCTTCTCCGGTCATTCCCTCGGTAGCTAATTGATCTACATTACAGGCTACTTCCGCTCTAACCAAACACTCTGGTGTATAGTTAGATAGAATGCACATGATGATTTGAATTTCTTTCTCTTCTGCGGTAAAAGAATCTGATAATTCAATTTCGCGTTTAAGGGTATCGGCAAATTGCTCTAAACAGGTGTTAATGAAGTTGGCACCCATGGAATCTATGGTTTCAAAGTTGGCTTTGATCTGATAGTAATTAGGCTCTTCGTAATTCTTGTTAATGAGCATGACATCTGTGATACCTCCACCTCTTTTGCGCATGTTAGCGGTTATGGATTCCGTATCCCTGTAAAACTTGTCTTTGACCGTGTTGAAAAACGTCAATAGCTTATCGTAGTCCCCGTAATATACAAAGTGAACATGTCCAATTTTTTTGGTAGAGATTACTTCGGCTTTAAAGCCCCCTCTATCCATCCAAAAACTGGCGGCTTTTGCTGCTGCGGCAACTACTGAGCTTTCTTCAATAGCCATTGGGATGGTATATATCTCGTTATTAATTAAGAAGTTTGGGGCAACGCCAAACGGTAAATAATAATTGGTAATTGTATTTTCAATAAATTCATCATGCACTTGTTGAAGTTGGGTGTCTGGGTTCCAATATTGTTTTAATACGGCTTTACCAGATTCTTTGTGGGTGAAGTAGTTATCTACTATCCAATCAATTTTTTCTTCTTTGGTAAATTTTGAAAACCCTTTAATTGCTTTTGACATATTCAAATTTTTGAGTGTAACGACTCCTCATTAATTGTAGTGTGTAAAATTAAAGTTTTGACATTCTTTAACGAGCTTCAAATCTTATTTTCTTGTAAATTCATACTCCAGGAGTACTTGAAAACCAAATAGCCCTTTGGCAGTAGTGTAATGGTAATGTTCGCTGTCTAAAATAACAATTCTATATGCGGAATCAAAGGTCCTAAACTTAGGAATCTCCCGGAGTTCATTATCTGCTAGTTGAATGACCGTGCTGCTTGCATAAAAGTCTGTACCATATTTAACGCTGACAATACTGGAAATGTGAGAAACTGGCTGAGTCACAATAAAGAAATTCAGGAGTAAAAATACGCTGGTAAACAATGGTCCAAAGCTTATCAGATTGATAAATAGCATGAAATAGTAATCTACAGGAATTATTTTAACCATCCACTTATATGGAATCAGGGTAAAACAAATGGAGAAGAGAGCTAAATACTTTAAGGTACCTAAAAATGATATTTCAGTATAGGCATATACCCAGAATAAGGCGATGAAACCGATAAACCATGAGCCTACCATAAAGGGAACGACCCAGCGTGGAATGTTTGCCATATTTATTTGGTCAAACCTCAATTTTTTATGAATTTTATTGTCGATATTTACCATAGCATTTATTCATTCAGTACAACTAAGAGTTATGACAATTTTAAGTAAAAAAGATCTAATAATCGGGTATTTACCGTTGCTTCTTATTTTTCTCGGTTCATTTATTAGTTGTCAAAACCAAAATCATTCAAAAGTTATGGAGACCCATGCGCATACGAATCATCTCATTAATCAAACAAGTCCTTATTTGCTTCAGCATGCTCATAATCCAGTAAATTGGTATCCATGGGGAGAAGAGGCGCTTAAGAAAGCAAAGGATGAGAATAAGTTGTTGTTGATTAGTGTAGGTTATGCCGCGTGTCATTGGTGTCATGTAATGGAGCATGAAAGTTTTGAAAATGAAGAGGTAGCGGCCTTGATGAATGCTAATTTTGTGTGTATCAAGGTAGATCGGGAGGAACGCCCAGATATTGATCAAATTTATATGAGCGC
>JBLFZF010000035.1:0-28708 GCA_047610145.1 Salibacteraceae bacterium
TATTCCTGGTAATTATATTTCTTATTCCATTTCTTACGATATCAATTTATTAGACGCCAATAGTGGAATCGGTTTTATTGCGAGTCGTGATCAAGCAGGCACTGGTGGATTAAGTACAACAACTATCGGTGGAAGTTATGCCTATAACATTAAACTCAATAGAAAGATGTCTTTTAGACCTGCGATAGGTTTGAACTATGGTTTAAGAACCGTAGATGTCTCTAAATTAACCTTTGGAGATCAGCTATTAACAGGTAGTGCTACTTCCGTGCAAAGTAGCTCGCTTAACGACAGAGTTTCTTATGTAGATGTAAATGCAGGAGGTTTACTGTATGGAAAAGATTTTTGGGTGGGCTATTCGGTGTACCACATTAATCAACCCAATAACTCTTTATTAGGACAAGAGAACTTGATCGATGCGCGTCATTCTGTTCATGCGGGCTATAGGTTACCCATGCAAAAAACAGTTAAACGTAAAGTGGTTAGAAGTATGACTATTGCGGCTAATTATAAAACACAAGGCAAATGGGATCAGTTCGATATAGGGGCATATTATTACTTTAAACCTATGGTTATTGGGATTTGGTACAGAGGTATTCCAGGGTTAAAAAAGTATGCTCCGGGCTATCAAAATAATGATGCGGTAACCCTTTTAGTAGGGGTGCATTTTAAAAATGTGAAATTTGCATATTCGTATGATATTACTGTGAGTAAGTTATACCCGAATACGGGTGGTTCACATGAATTGAGTTTTATTTACGAGTATACCAATCCAAATAAAGGCAGGAAAAGAAGATTCAGTCAGTTAGCTTGCCCACAATTCTAGTCAAATAATTAATTTAGCCGAAATTAAGTAATTTTATATGCGACTATTCTTATTGTTTTTTATACTCATATATGGAGACGTAGTTATTTCGCAACAAATGCTAAGTGCCTCGCAAGCAAAGGCCGACTTGAATCAAATGGTGGAATTGGTAAAACAAGTACATTATAATCCTTTTTTCTTGTCAGATAGTAATTCCTTTAATAATCTACATCGCTTTTCGTTAAAGAGGATAAGTCAAAAAGACTCCATGAGCATAACGTCATTTACATTAATAAGTATGCAGCTATTAGCTGTCATAAATGATGCGCATACCTCTATAAATGTAGTGTCACCTTCATTAGTACCTGGGTTATTAAAAAGTGATTTTTTTAATTTAAAGTTAAAATTCACCAATAATGAACAAATTATAGTGACCTCAGGCCCCGATTCTGGTAAAGCAATTAAAAGTATTAATGAAATAGTATCTAACCAACTATTTACCGAGTCTATTGGCTGTTATGGTGGAAACTTCAACTTTAGAAGAGAAATTACGCAGTCCATGTTTTTTCCTGTTTTTCTACATTTAGAAGAGATACACTCCCCTTTTAAAATCCAATATACCGATGGAAGCTCAGCGATTCTGAAAAAGGGGAGTAATATTCAAGATTTATTGGCTTCAAATGGCAACGATAAACCTGATTACTCCTTTACAATAGTCAAAGGAGATATAGGGTATATGGATTATAACAGATGTATTGATCCATATAAATTCGCGGATTTTCTACAGAAAACTTTCCAAGCGATTAACGAAAAGGGAATACATAAATTAATAATAGATATACGAAAAAACTCAGGAGGAAACTCTGCTTTAAATGATATGTTATTGGCCTATATCACACAAATTCCTTACCGCCAATCGGGAACAAGATACTGGAAAGTGAGCGATATATTTAAAGATAAAATAACTGAGCCAGAGTATAAGAGTATGTGGGGAAAGAGATTTGTGAAACAGTATAGAAGAGCCCAAACGGGATCGATTTTAAAAGAAGATCAATACAGTTTAATCCAACCCAAAAAGGTGACTAATTACTTTGATGGAGAAGTGTGTTTGTTAATAGGTCCTCAAACTTTTTCAAGTGCTAATTTTCTAGCAGATGCAGTAGCTACCTATTCTTTGTTTCCTCTAATAGGAAAGTCAACGGGTGAAAACACAAATGATTTCGGAGAGCAAATAACTATTCCTTTAAATAATAGTCAATTAGAACTTCAAGTTAGTATTGCATACGATATTGGTGCGGATGGAGATGTAAATAGGATTGAAACGGTGGCCCCAACAATCTACTCCGAGGGAGATGCGTTAGATTTTGCAATTAACTGGTTGTTGAATAAAGAAAATAATTGATTTTTTTAACGTAGGTTCATTGATTTTACACCTAAAAAGCCACATTATTGCAAAGTATAATTGGCTTCGTTGCCTTAGGTTGTAAATAAATTAATACTATGGAGACTGGACTTTTAACGGAAATATTGCTACCATCTGCATTGGCATTTATTATGTGGGGAATGGGTTTATCTTTAATTCCGACAGATTTTAAAAGAGTAGTGGTTTATCCAAAGGCGGTACTCATTGGATTAGTCAATCAGTTGCTATTACTCCCCCTCATTACCTTTGGATTAGTAATTCTATTCGGTATAAAAACTGAGTTAGCAGTAGGGATGATGATTTTAGCGGCCTGTCCCGGGGGAGCCACGTCAAATTTGATTTCACATTTGGCTAAAGGAGATACTGCTTTGTCTATAACGTTGACCGCTTTTTCTTCAGTTTTTACGGTAGTTTCAATTCCAGTAATTGTCAACTTTGCACTGGTCTATTTTATGCCTAATGGTGCCGCTATGAGGCTCGATGTTTCTCATACCATTATATCGGTTTTTCTGGTGGTGATTTTACCTGTATTAGGTGGCATGTTTGTGAGATACTATAAACCCAATTTTGCGGTAAGTATGGAAAGCGTTGTGAAATATGTTTCAGCGTTATTTTTACTTTTGATTATTACAGGTGCGGCTATAAATGAAAGAGAACGCGTTTGGGAATACTTTCAGTTAGTGGGCCCAGTGTCTTTAGCATTAAACATTATTACCTTAACCTTAGGTTTTTATTTGGCTAGATTATTCAATTTATCGCCTAAACAAAGTACGACTATATCGATTGAAACGGGTATTCAAAATGGAACATTGGGTATTGGAGTAGCGGCTACTTTAATAGGAAACTCTATAATGACAATTCCATCGGCTATTTATAGTTTAATTATGTTTGTTACCGCATTCGTAGTGATTTACCTAGGGCATAAAACGATTAAATAGAAAAGGATACTTTTCAGCCTGAAAATTAGAAGAATCTGTGCAATTCAAAATATTCTTTCTGGTACAGAAAGAAAAAACGTACTCAATATTGGTGCTTATTATGCGGGTGGGTAAAGTCCTAAACCTTGCAGAGTAAGGGTTTCAATATACGGATAGGGATGATTTTATCTTTTGGGTTTCAGGTTTAGATTACTCTCAAGCAAGGTTTTTTTTACGTACCCTTTTTTCACGGTCAGAATTACAACTTTGCAACCCTATCTATTTACGTTTTACTGTTAATATGGATGGGATTCTAGCGTATTATGCTCTGCCCATTATATCTAGTTTAATTGGCCTATTTCCATTCCTAATGTTTGCACATGTTTTGTTTAAAAAAGACATTTTATTCCTGCGTATGAATTTTTGATGATTTCAATCACACTTCCGGTAACGTAAGATCTAATAACGAGGATGGGTTGGGGTTTTGTTTCAGATTTATTCTTTTGTTGGTTCCTTATTTACCCCTTCTTAGATTCTAAAAAAGTAAAATATTTTGTAATTTTTTTTTGTAGTATTTCGCTGGTCTATGCCGTAAACCCAAACTCTTTGATATTCGCCATTGCGGGAAGCTTAGTGATGCTCTTTAAAAATTCAAGTACTGGAAGTTTTATGTTATCCTAGTACTTATTGGTATTCCTGTTTTATAGGTACAAGAATATGCAAAAGACCTTCATGAAATTAAGCCTGAATTTAAAGTTGCCTTTAGGTGGGCTTTGAAATAGGATAGTGAGCTACTTCTGGATGCTTTTCCAATTTAAATCAGTTTTCTCGATATTTAACTCCGGTTTTTTGGTAAAGACATTGGTTTGGTAATCTTAGTTTTAGGATTAAAAAGTAGAAAACTCGTTTGGAAAAAAGGAACAAATTTGGTGCTATCCATTGCGTTTACAATTGCTATTACGGGTGTAAATAACATTAATGTCGATATGGGAACATGTTTTTATCGTCTACCCGGATGTATTTAGCGATACCATTATTACTAGGGTTGGCTTTTTTGGGGTGAAAAGAATTTAACAATGCAAAAGAGTCGAAGTTGGTTTTGGTAACTGTAGCGTTCTCTTTCTTTTTTTCAAAGCCAGTATACTACCTCAAGTATTAAGTGAGCATAATGATATCAGAAACAGGGGTGCGGTAGGGATCAAAAAGTTATCGGATTTAGAAAATGAATGCTCTGGATTTCAAAAACTGACTCGTAAGTATAATGTCTACTTCGTTGTTTTTGTTCCGGGTATGGATGAGGTTCTACCTCGGGTAGAGTTCTATAATTTAGGTTGCGATTTTATGAACGACAACATGGTTTCTGGGGTATGAATATTTACGAACGTAGAACCTGGGTTTATCAAGAGGAGCTAGAAAATTATTGGGAAACGGTGCTGCTTTATAACTATACACTAAAAAATGTGATGAAATGTAACAAGAAATGGATATTCTCGGTAAAAGACTTGATATTATTCGGGTAGCAAATAATAATAATAATAATAATAATAATAAAACGCTTTCTGAACTATGTAATGCTTTCGGTATTCGTTGTCAATCAAATGCACATTATTACAGTCTATAATCTCCTAAAAAACACAGTGATAAACCCATAATTTGTAGAGATATAAAATGAGAATGGAATCGTCAATAAAACATGATGTTTCGTTCATATTGAGAATACGTATTCAAGTACAAACATTTTTTTGTTCTCAGCAATAATGAATACTTGCAAAATGGGCATCGTCCTACAGAAACCATTTAAATGGTTAGGAGTAATTCATCTATTTGTCAGATAAGACGGTTTGAAGATGTAACGGTCAGATAATTATATATTTAGTCATTTTGAAAATGAATTAATTAGAATGAACAAAGAGAACCTGATAGTAAGTACGCATACTGAGAATAAAGCGATGACCCATTTAACTAGCAAAACAGAAAGCCCACAGCAGCAGATGATGGTAAACGATTCGCTTTTTAGAAAGTTGTAGAAGCAGAATAGAAAGGTAATTCAACTCTTAAAAGTCTAATTTAGATTGATTCAAAAATAGGATTGACTCCCCGGTACTCTCTGTGGTTTTGATGTGAAGAGATCGAGGTTGTTTGATGGTTCCTTGGGTTGAGTTAAAGGACACCTCAAAAATCAAAGTATTTTCCTGTACTCTAATTTTCTTTTTTTTGAATTTCAAATGATTTTACGTGTCTGATGTAGCCCACAAAAAAAAGGGTTGACTAGTGCCAACCCTTTTTTTTTTGATGCGGAGAGACTGGGATTCGAACCCAGGGTACCCTTATGAGGTACGCTTATTTAGCAAACAAGTCCTTTCGGCCACTCAGGCACCTCTCCATCAGACTGCAAATCTATAAATAGATTTGATGTATCAAGCGAAAACAGGAAGAAAATTGAACTTTTTTTCAGCTTTTCTTTGTGCGGAATTGCATCTTAATCATTACTAATTCAAAACCAGTAATTAAGCACTTGGGTAGGCTACCCTAACATGATAAATATTCATTATTTTTTTTTGTAATAATTTCTTTAATGCAGAGATGTTTTGAAAAGTAATAGGAGAGTAGTCTAATTGCTGGCTGCTTAAAATGGTGTTAAAGATTCCGTCAATTAATTTATTGATAGATTCAGCAGTGTAAACAGGCAAACTTCTAGCTGCGGCCTCTACACCATCGCACAACATAAGTATTGCAGTTTCTTTAGAAAACGGAAGTGGACCAGGATATTGAAAATCTTCAATTGAGATTGAATCATCAAGCTTTTTAGCATTTAAATAGAAGTATCTAGTAGTGGTTGTACCGTGGTGTGTTCGAATAAAATCAATAATTTTCTCAGGAATTTTATGTCTTTTAGCCATTTCAATTCCATCTAATACATGGTTTATAATAATCTTGGCGCTTTCATGGTTAGATAAATCATTGTGAGGATTATGACCACCCGCTTGATTCTCTATGAAATATTGTGGGTTTTTCATTTTTCCAATATCATGATATAAAGCACCGGTTCTTATCAATAACGGATCTCCACCAATTTCTAAAGCACATTCTTCGGCTAAATTGGCTACTTGCATAGAGTGCTGAAAAGTACCCGGTGCCTTTTGTGCTAATTCTCTTAACAAGGTGTTGTTCGTGTCTGCCAGTTCTAGTAAAGCCATTTCAGAGATTAAACCAAAAGTGCGTTCTATAATAAAGACCAAAGGTATAGCAGCTATTGTGAGTAAGGCACTTGCTGAGAACCATAAAAAATGGGTGCTGTCAATATTTGAAAAATGCCCTTCTTTAATAATACTAAAAGCAAAATATAAAAGAGAAGATGCCGCAAATACAGCTCCAATAACTCCTAACAGCTGGGAACGTTTCCTAAGGTCCTTTAGTAATAAAATAGCTAATAATCCTACCGGGGCTTCAATCCATAAAAACTCCATGGCATTTGGCGCAAATATGGTGGCTACCATAATCATAATTAAATAAATAATAGCCGCTAAGGAGGAACGGAAAAAGGATTGTAAGATTACCGCAAATAAGGCAAACGGAAGTATGTAAATATCCACTTCCGGAAAGAATCTTGGGATATTAGCCATCAAATAATTCAAGAAAAATAGAATTAAAATAAGTGTAAACGAGTTTGTCTCAGAATATACAAAAGGATTAAAAGTTTTAATCATCACAATCAAAATCAAGGTAGCAAAAGCCACAATAATGAATGTACCTCCATACACATACATTTCCGATCGGTTAGCCCCTACTTGCTTCTCAAACTTTTCCTGTAAGGAATTTAACTTTTGAAAAATTTCGGGCGTAATGATTTCTCCCTTAGCTACAATTTCTTCTCCCACATTTACCTTTCCATAAACGGTCGTAAGTGCATCCAGTTTTTGTAGTTTAATTTCTTCCGTTAATTCAGGGTTGTATGTAATGTTAGGACTTAAGTTTTCGAATACCGCAATTTGTAAAATTTTACCGTTTTTAATGTTTTGGGTCCATAATTGAATAGAGTCAAAAGCCTGGTTTATAGTTAAGAATCTCTGAATTTCGTATTGACTTTCCGTATGCTCTTCAATAGTTTTAATAACGTAATCAGCTGGTTTGTTGATTAAACTATCTGCGGTAGCGATAATTCCTTTCTGATATAAACGGGTGATTAATTCGATACCTCTTTTCTCAAACTTATCTTGATACTTTAATGCAGCAATAGAATCATTAACAAATAATTCAGATGATTTATTCTTAAAGGCCGAGACCACACTATCATCAATGCTATGTTGAACATCAAAATACAAATAACTGTTGGCTACAATTTCTTCGTTTTCTTGCGCAATCTGGCTTTTTGTTTTATTAATTCCAAAAGCAAAAGGAGCATATAAGGGTTGATGAACCCATGGAAAACCTTGTTCAAATTCATATTGGAACTTAGTGGTTTTTGGAGATACAAATACCATCAAACCTATAGTTATAGCTACAATTACAATTCTGTAAATCTTACTGTAATTATGTTGTAATTTGGAATTTATTCCGCGCATTTTTATTCGTATTGGAAACAACGAAAATAAAAATTACCACTGTATCTAATACCATTGGGCTCTTATAGTTTTTCACGTCAAAATTAAATTGTGTGTAATGTTATAAAAAACTAGATTTTTTAAGATGAACGCCTTTTGATTTAATAGTACTTTTCCAGCCTAAATCACATTTATGAGCTTTATTTACGAAGCTAGAATTACACAGTTTTCAAAAGAACTTAAAAAGTATAAGGTAGCATCCAGAAATTTTGGATTGGCGAGATTAATAATTTTCATATTAACTGCTGTTGGGGTGTATTTTTATTGGGAGCAAACCATTCCTATCGCAGCTTTTATTTTAGGGGGAGGGGGTCTCTTTTTTAGGGTAGTAATTTTAAATGCTACAGCTGATTTGAAGATAGCGTATCTGTCAGCTTTGGTGACTCTAAATGAAACAGAAAAGAAAGCGTTAATAGGCGAGTACCAAAATCAAGAAAATGGGAATGAGTTTATTTTTCCAGGTCATGAGTACTCGCACGATTTTGATTTGTTTGGGGTTAAATCTTTTTTCTCGAAGTTTAATAGAACAGTATCTATTCAAGGGAGAGCAAAACTGGCGTCTTGGTTAACTATACCTAACTTAAACGGAGAGGAGATTGTACAAAAACAAAATGCGGTTAGGGAGTTGGTAACTAAATTAGATTGGCGTCAAGAGTTCTTGGCTAATGGTACCCTAAATCAAGTAACCCAGGCGGATCAAGATCGAATTTCTAAATGGCACTCTCACCAGAGCGTGGTTGGAGGTAGTACAGTTTTTGTTGTCTTATTATATTGTATTCCCATACTCACCTTTGGACTTTTATTAGGGGCAATTTTCAGTTTAATTTCTTGGGGTACATTCGGTTATTATTTATTGCTGCCTCTAACATATGTAGGGAGTTACCTAAAACGAGTAAATTATGAATATGGAGTCATTTCAAATTTGGTTCAAAAGTTTGAAGTTTTATCTAACCTTACAGAAAAAGTAGAACTCGAAGACTTTAATTCAGAATTACTAAACGATTGGAAAAAGAACTTGTTTTCAAACGAGAACCAAAAGGCTTCCGAATCTATAAGTCAATTAAAGAAGTATCTAGCCATGTTTGAGCAACGAACCAATATGCTTATGGGTATTTTGTTAAATGCTTTTTTACTATGGGATCTTCAGTTAATGCACAAAATGAATGCGTGGAAGAGCGAGAATTCATTAGAGTTAAATCAATGGTTGGAGGTGATCGGAAATTTTGATGCATTGATTTCCATAGCGAACATGGCATACAATAATTCAGAGTTAAAGTATCCTACGATATCTGATGCAGCATTTGAAGTGTCTGGTAAGAATATCAAACATCCCATGTTGGATACAAAAACTTCTATTGGTAATGATTTTTGTATTCAAGGAAAAGGAGCGGTGCATATTATTACCGGAGCCAATATGGCAGGTAAAAGTACTTTCTTGCGTACGGTCGGTCTAAACATGGTCGTAAGTATGATGGGTGCTCCTATTCCTGCAGATCAATTTACCTTTAGCCCAATGATGATTTTCTCTAGTATGCGAACAGAAGATTCTTTAGCGGAACAAACCTCTTTTTTTTATGCGGAGTTAAGTCGGTTAGCGAAGATTTCGGATATCCTAAAGGCTGGAGAAAAGAGATTCGTCATTTTAGATGAAATATTGAAAGGAACAAATTCTCACGATAAAGCACGAGGGTCTTATGCATTCGTAGAGAAAATGATTAATTATAATATGATGGGATTAATTGCTACCCATGATTTAAGTTTATGTGAGCTGGCAGAAAAGCACCCGAATAAAATTGATAATAAATCGTTTGAAGTAGAGTTTGTCAATGATGATTTAGCGTTTGATTACAAACTTCAAAATAGGGTGTGTCAAAATATGAATGCGTCATTTTTACTCAAAAAAATGGGAATTGTAGACCATTATTAATTGTCAATTAAATCATATGATGTGAGTGAAATAGAAAAACTAAAATCAGTGTTGTCTACTCAGCAAAAAATAGTGCTTATTCCGCATATTAATCCTGATGGTGATGCATTAGGCTCTTGTTTAGGGTTAGCGCTATACCTGGAGTCTAAGGGACATAAATCTCAAGTTATTGCTCCAAATTCGTATCCAAAATTTTATAATTGGATGCCAGGTTCCAAAAGTATTATTTTGTATTCCGCGAATCCTGATCAGGTTAAAGAAGCTTTAATCGATGTTGATGTAATTTTCTTTTTAGATTACAATGACTTCAACCGAATTGGTACGTTGGCAGATATAGTAGCAAATCATCCAGCTAAATTTGTAATGATTGATCATCACAGACAGCCTTCTGATTTTGTAGATATTATGTTTAGTGATCATGATAAGTCTTCTACTTCTGAAATGGTTTTTGATATCATTGAAGGTTTAGGAGATAAGGATTTGATAACCAAAGAAATTGGAGAGTGTTTATATACAGGCATTTTAACAGATACGGGCTCATTTAGATTTGGGTCTACTAAAAAGGAAACCCATTATGCTGCGGCTCATTTGCTGGAGTCCGGAGTAGAGCCAGATAGCGTTTATTCTAAAGTGTACGATACGAATACGTTAAATAGACTTCATTTAATGGGTTATATCTTAGTGGATAAACTGAAGCAAGTTAAAGACTTAGCCGCAGCATATATTTCCATTAGCGAAGAAGAAAAAGCACGTTTTAATTTTCAAAAAGGCGATGCTGAAGGTTTTGTAAATTATGGTTTGGCTATAAATGGAATGAAAGCGGCTGGCTTCTTTATGGAAAACGAGGGGTACATTAAAGTTTCTTTACGATCAAAAGGACACTTTGATGTCAATGCAATTGCGCGGGAACATTTTAATGGTGGCGGACATAAAAATGCCGCGGGTGGAAGGTTAAATATGACTTTAGAACAAGCTATTGCGTACTTTGAAAAAATAATGAGACAATATCATGAGGATTTACAATTGGACTAAAATATCAGCGGTAGCTTTTTTGTTTCTCAGTCTTCTGGCGTGCGAGGAACCAAAGAAAGTAAAACAACAACGAATAGTTACCAAAAAAGAAATGGCAGACCATAACCGGCAATCAGTCCGTATGGAAGCCGATCAAATTGATAAATATATTTCCCGCAGAGGTTGGGTAATGGAAAAAACAGGTTCTGGACTTCGGTATATGGTTTATGAACCATCCTACTCCAATGAGCACGCAAAAGAGAATGACACCGTTTATGTAACATACGAAGTCAGTTTAATTAGTGGTAAAACAATTTATAAATCAGACTCTAATCAGACAGCCTCATTTATTGTAGGTCACGATGAGGTAGAAAGCGGTTTACAAGAAGGTATTAGATTCCTGTCTAAAGGAGATAAATCGATGCTAATTATTCCTTCGCATTTGGCACACGGGTATACCGGAGACTTTAATAAAATACCCCGATCATCTACCGTTATTTTTGATATTACTTTAGTTCGAATAAATGACTAGATGGTTCCTTTTTCTTGTTGTTTTTATTGCAATAGCTTCATGTAAAAAAGACTCTAAATACCAGGGTTTTTCAGTAACTGACTCTGGATTAAATTATAAAATACATACCCTTGGTGATACTATTAATAAATTACATGATGGAGACTTTGTTGGGCTTATTTATTCTAGATACTCCAATTCTGGAAAAGTAATAGAAACGGGTGAAATCGATTTTAATTTGCTGTATCAATTATCTGACACGTCTAAGTTAATGGAATTATTAGGGATGTTATCTATTGGAGATAGTGCCTCTTATATTAAATCTGTTTCCTCAGAAGATCAGTTATTCTCGTTTAAATTATTAACGAAAATGTCGGCTAATACAGCCCTTATTCTGTTGAATCATCCAGAGTTTAAAACTCAGATTTCCAATCAAGAGATTCTGACGGTCATTCGCCTATTAGGTACTTATCAAAGTGATAGTATTCAATATTTGGGCGGAATGTTTGTTATTCATCAAGTAAAAGGCTCGGGAAAGTTTCCTGTTGCAGGGGAGGAGGTTGTATTCCACATGGAGAGTGAAAACGCGGAAGGCGTTTTATTAGAATCAACACACAGGGTAAATACCCCATTTAGCTATGTTTTAGGAGACCAAGATCAAGTAATAGAAGGAGTAGATTATGGCATTAGAAGAATGAAAAAAGGGGGGCAGGCAACCCTAATTATCCCAAGTCATTTGGGGTACGGTGAGTCAGGGTCTAGTACCGGGATAATTAAGTCTTTTTCTACTTTGGTCTATCAAATTGATTTGTTGGAAGTTAATCGCGGTTATGGAAAGCCGTAGATGTTTTCCCGTTATTATTATTATTATATACTAGATCAATTTAGCGAATGAAGACTTAATTCTTGCTAATCAATGAATACTGAAGTCAATTTAGTAAATGAAATGGTTAATTTCGATCATTAACCCTAAAAATGGTTAAATTTCGAGCTCACTAGCTACAATAAAATGAAGGGACCACATTTAACTGCAGACTTAAGTAAACCGAATGAGCTTATTTCACCTATTTCACCTATTTCTTTTAGCGTAATTCTTTGGAAAAATCAAGAAAATGGACCCATTGAATTCGTTTCAAATAAATTCACTTATTTATTGGGGTATCAACTAGAATATTTTCTTTCTGGAGAAATAGGCTACCTTGATTTAATTCATCCCGAAGATTTAAAAAGATATCAGGTTAGCATTGATCAAGCAGTAAATGAAAAGCTTGATGTATTGGTGCCTGTTTCGTTTCGTTTAAAAATGAAGTCGGGAAAATGGATGCTGGTTCATGAAGAAAGTATCACACGCAAAGATGAAAATGGTAATATCACCCATTTTGAAGCCCATGTAATGGATCTTCAACTATATAATAATCAAGAATTAACTCAAAAAAAGTATTCAAAACAACTGAAATACAGTGACGAAGTTTTTTCGAACTCTGGCTTTGAAGCAATCTTTGTTTCTGAAAACGGATATTGTATGGAGCAAAATTTAGCAGCTAAAAAGATGCTTGGGTATTCAGACTCGGAAGCAATTGGAATGTATGCGACTGAAATTATTGCTGCAGAAAGTATTCCTACTGTTACGGCTAATCTTAAAAATGGTCATGAAAAGCCGTACGATGTTGTTATGGTAAAAAAGGATGGAACTAATTTTCATGCTGAAATTCAAGGTAGAAACATTTCATTTGGTGGTCGGTTAAAAAGGATAACTGCCATTAGAGATGTTTCAGAAAGAAAACAGGCGGAATTGGAAATTGTTCGTCAAAAGCTAAAATTAGATGAGTCACACAAAAAGTTGCAATCGAAATCAAATTACTTACTGGCAGTCAACAATTTTGCGCGCGCAGTGCAATCAGTAAAGTCCATAAATGAATTGGTTTCTGAACTTACTAATGTCTTAATTAGCAAGTTCCATTTCACCGATTGTGTGGTGTATTTATTTGATGAAAAAAGAGACTGTTTAATTCAAAATCAATCAAGTAAAGAAGATGAGATTATTACAAAGGTTGAAACTCCATCGTCCGTATTAAAAATTGGCGAAGGAGTTGTTGGGGCCGCTGCAAAAGCTCGAAAGCCCATTCGGATTGGCGATACCTCAAAGGATAGCAGATATATTCCAGATGAAGTTTTTAGATATTCAGAGCTGGCTTTTCCATTAGTGGTGAATGGGAAGTTATTGGGCGTTATTGATACAGAGCATCCGGATAAATATTATTTTACAGATGATCATGAAAACTTAGTGAGCACCTTAGCGGGTATCTTTGCGACACGACTATTGATGTTGGATTCTGAAAAAGCACTGAAAGAAAGTGACCAAAGGCACCGTCTTATTTTTGAGCAAGCAAAAGATGCCATCATTTTGGTTAAAGAGGGTGTTTTTTTTGATTGCAACGAAATGACTGTGTCGATGTTTGGTTGTGAAAATAAATCTAAAATTATTGGAACAGCCCCTTCACACTGGTCTCCAGAACTTCAATATGACGGCATAGACTCTGCTGTTTTGTCTAAAGAAAATATCAAAATCGCATTATCTGGTAACTCCATAACGTTTCCTTGGATTCATAAAAAACAGAATGGAGAATATTTTGATGCAGAGGTCAGTTTAAGTTGTTTTGAGCTAAATGAAGAACAATATGTTCAAGCAACGATGCGCAATGTAACCGAGAGAAAAGCCTTAAATAAATCGTTAAGAGAAAGTGAGTCTCTTTATAGAAACCTAATTGAAACCACCGAAACAGTGGCTTGGGAGTTGGATTTAAAAACAAAAAAATTCACGTATATTGGCGCGCTAATTGAAAGCTTAACGGGCTACTCCGTAGATCATTGGCAGGGGTATAGTTTATGGATAGATAGTATCCATAGAGATGATCAGGATGAAGTAATCAAAGAGTTTGATAAATGTGTTAATTCGGGTGTTAATCATATAATTGAATACAGAGTAATTAAGGCAGATAAAAGCATAGCTTGGGTGAGAGATGTGACTACTATAGTTATGAAAAATAAAGTAGCCACGAAATTGCAAGGGTATTTTATTGATATTACGACTGAAAAGGAAAGTTCATTTGTAAAAGAAGAGTTTACATTAAAGCTTAAAGAAAAAGTAGATGAACTCTATGCTTCGCGTGAAAATTTCAAGCATTTATTTGATGATTCGCTAGTTGCTTTTATGGAGCAAGATGTAACCTTAACTTTTAAATTAATTCAAAGCCTTCAATCTAAGGGTATAACTAATATTGTGTTGTATCTTAATGAAAACCCTGCTTTTGTAGACAAATGTCTGAAGTCGATAATCATTCTGCAAGTAAATAAAGCCTTGAAAAAATTGGTGAAAGTACCTTCTGTCCAAGATATTGAAAATAACCTTGAAAAGTTTTTTAATGAGGAAACAATGCAGCTTTTGATTTCTATTTTAGAGGCTATGTTCAACGGAAATAAGGAACTTATTAAAGAAACTACTTTTGTAGACTATTCAGGAGATTTAGTACACGGGCTAGTCAAATTATATTTCAAATACGATAAGGAAAATGAATCATTATCTAGTATTATCTCCATTGTAAATATTACGGAAAGAGTAAATGCAGAAACTGAATTGTTTGCGCAAAATAAAAAATTGGTAGAGGTAAGTAATATTTTATCTACTAAAAATGTGTTGCTAGATTCGAGTAGAAAAAGATTTAAAGAATTATTTGAACATACACCCGTTAGTTTATGGGAGGAAGACCTAGGAGATGTTTTAGAATTAGTTAGCAATAAAAACGAGGAGGTAGCCGATTTTTCAAATTATATTGAATCCCATCCAGAATTTGTTAGCGAGTGTATTTCAAAAATAGATGTTGTTAATGTAAATCTGTGCTCTCTTGATTTATTTGGAGTGAAAACTAAAGAGGAATTAAAGCAACACTTAGAAGTTACTTTTAATGATGACTCCTACAGAGTGCTAAAACAAGAGCTAATTAGTATTGCTGCAGGTCATAGAAAATTCACGAGTGAAACAGAGTTTCTAAAAGCTAATGGAGATTTAATTCATGCGATCTTAACATTTGAAATAATTGGTGTTAGTAGTGCTGCAATTGTTTCAATTGTAGATGTTACCGCCATTAAAAAAGCGGAAATGGAGTTGATTGGGGCGAAGGAAAAGGCCGAAGAAAGCGATCGATTGAAAACGGAGTTTTTAAATAATATTTCTCATGAAATCAGAACCCCCTTAAATGGGATTATTGGCTTCTCTAATTTTCTTTCAGATAAGGAGTTAACTCCAAGTAAGAGGTCTCAATATGTGAGTACTATTCAAAATAGTGGTCAGCAGTTGATTCGGATTATTGATGAGGTTTTAGAAATATCAAAGCTGAATAATAATGGGGATCGTTTAAAAATAAATGAAGTATGCATTAATAATATGCTGTTTGATTTATTTTCAATATTTAGTCTAATCGGTGATGAAAAGGGAGTGAAATTAACCATGAATTATGATGTGAATAATGCGGATAGTAATGTTCTAACGGATGAAACTAAACTGAATAAAATTCTGAATAATATTCTTCAAAATGCCTTTAAATTCACTCAAAAAGGAAGTGTTGATTGTTCCTATCAATTTATTAATGGTAATATAGAGTTTTCCATTTCAGATACAGGAATTGGGATTAAAGACAATAAGTTAACTCGTATTTTTGAACGTTTTGCTCAAGAAGATTTAACGACTGCTTCAAGTTATGGTGGGCTTGGTTTAGGGCTTTCAATTGTTAAAGAGCATGTTGAATTGCTTGGAGGTCAAATTTTCGTGAAATCTAAAAAAAATCAGGGTAGTACATTTACCGTGACAATTCCTCATAATCCTGTAAAAACAAAAACAACAACTAAAAAAATAAAATTAGAATTAGCCCCAATCATTAACAAAAAGAATGTTGTTCTTATGGTAGAGGATGATGCTGTAAATGCCATGTTGATGCAGCGATATCTTGAGAAATCGAATTTATTTAGCAAGGTGATCCATGCCTTTAATGGGCAAGATGCCATTGATTTTTGTAAAGAAAATAAAGATATTGATGTTGTTTTAATGGATATCGGAATACCTATAAAAAATGGATATGAAGCCACTTCTGAAATAAAGGTGTTTAGACCCAACTTGCCAATTATTGCGCAAACAGCCTACACTACTAAAGAAGATAGAGCGCGTATTTTGAAAGCCGGATGTGACGATATTATAGCTAAACCAATTGATTATGTGGAGCTTTTAACGTTGGTAAAGACTTACTTACTTAAAAAAGTTAGTTCTTAAACAATACTTTCTCTCCTGCTAAAACAGCAGTAGTTAATGTGTTTCGTATCGGAGGAATAGGACACGAATAATTTTCGTTGTAATGGCAGTATGGATTGTAAGCTAAATTGAAGTCAACTATTACGCAGTCACCCGGGGGTAATACCACATTTAAATACCTTCCTCCAGCATAGGTTTCTTTCGCATTTGTGGCATCGTAAAAGGGGATAAATAATTCATTTGAATGAGCATTAATTTCAGAATATCCTGTTAGCTCGAAGGCTTCATTTTCTTTTTTAAACTTTAGAATAGCGTAAGGAACCATGCTTCTGATTTCTCCTGTGGAGGTCGCTATTTGTTCTACTTTATTTTCAGGCAATCTTTCAATTTCAGCAACTAGTTTCCAAGCCTCTTGCGGAATGAAATAGTTTAACCCAACAAACCGTTCCCGCTTTGATTTTGCAATTGGAGAACGCTTATTATTTTTTAAGTCTTTATTATTAGCTTTTCTAACCACGAGTAAACTATCAGAATAACTAGAAATTACAGCTTCATTTTCTGAAGACGAATTA
This sequence comes from Salibacteraceae bacterium, assembly GCA_047610145.1. GTDB lineage: Bacteria > Bacteroidota > Bacteroidia > Flavobacteriales_G > Salibacteraceae > CAJXZP01. The sequence continues at coordinate 17,067 of JBLFZF010000035.1, forward strand.
CATGCAAGTACAGCAAAGCAAATGATTATAACAACAAATATATTGGGGAACTGTAGTCTCATAATTAGCTCGGTAAAAATAGGGTTTTTAGCGCCTTTTAAACTTTGTATTCAGTACAAATTTTGTTACGTTTGAATCTAAGAGAAAAAAAGGAACAGCTACGCACCATTTACGCGATGTTGATATTATTCCTTAATCAATTTTTCTTCTGTTAATTATTGAATATGAGAGATTTAGTTTTGAAAGATAGCCATATCGCTATGGGGGGTAAAATGGTAGAGTTTGCCGGTTTTAATATGCCGGTAACTTTTGCTGGATTAATGGAAGAACATAAAACCGTTAGAAATGCGGTGGGTGTTTTTGATGTTTCTCACATGGGTGAATTTTTTGTAACAGGTCCAAAGGCCCTTGATTTAGTACAAAAAATTACCTCTAATAATGTTGCGACACTTTTTGATGGCAAAATTTTATATTCTGCGATGCCTAATGGGGAAGGTGGAATTGTAGATGATTTATTGGTATACAGAATCAGTGAAGAAAATTACTTATTGGTGGTTAACGGTGCTAACGTAGATAAAGATTGGGCTTGGGTGAATGCACAGAACACGATGGGAGCTACCTTGTCTAACCAGAGTGCTGATTATTGCTTATTTGCGGTTCAGGGACCTAAAGCATCAGATGCATTAGATAGTTTGACGGATATAAAAATGCACGATATGGTGTATTATACCTTTGAAATAGGATCTTTTGCGGGTGTTTCGGATGTTATTGTTTCGGCTACTGGATATACCGGGTCTGGAGGGTTTGAAATTTATGTAAAGAATTCAGATGCCAAAACCGTGTTTGATGCTGTTTTTAAGGCAGGGGAACCTCAAGGAATAAAGCCTATTGGCCTAGGAGCTCGAGATACGTTACGCTTAGAAAAAGGATTCTGTTTATACGGAAACGACATTGACGATACCACCTCTTCTTTAGAAGCGGGCTTAGGGTGGGTAACTAAATTTGTAGCGGGTAACGACTTTGTAGACAGAGACTATTTAGCGAAACAAAAAGAAGCTGGGTTAACTCGTAGGTTAGTTGGTTTTGAAATGACTGAAAAAGGGATACCGCGTCATGGCTATCCAATATTGGATTTGGATGGAAATGTAATTGGAGAAGTGACTTCAGGTACACAGTCTCCATCTTTAAACAAAGCAATTGGTATGGGGTATGTAAATGTTCCATTCAATAAAAAAGAAACGGAGATTCAAATTCAGATTCGTAAAAAGACACCAAAAGCGGTTGTGGTAGGGATGCCATTTTTAAAATAGAATAATTAGAACTAAAAACAGAGTACAGATAAAATAGTATTTGTTTTTAGTCTTTTGAAAAAAATAATTTTTATGCCTTTAATTGAAGTTAGTTTTACCCCAGAAAATTTTCAGGTGTACGACACAAGTGATAGTATCGTAGTTGTTAACGATATTTTCAGAGCTACAAGTGCCATGTGTACTGCATTTGAAAATGGTGCAAAGTCAATGATACCAGTCGATACTATTGAAAAAGCTCGAGAGTTACAGCAAAAAGGTTATTTAGCCGGTGCTGAACGTGATGCAGAAAAAGTAGCAGGTTTCGATTTTGGAAACTCCCCTTATGATTATATGGGAGACCATATAAAAGGTAAAACGTTAGTGCTAACGACTACTAACGGTACGCGTGCAATTGAAATGGCTAAAGGCGTATCTGAAATGGTCGTGATTGGTTCTTTTTTAAATATTTCAGCGCTGTCTAAATGGTTAGTGAAACAAAATAAAAATGTGGTGATTCTATGTTCTGGTTGGAAAGGCCGAGTTAATCTTGAAGACTCATTATTTGCGGGTGCTCTTTCTAAAGAACTTGTTCAGGATGGAACCTACTCGTTAGAGCATGACGTAGAAGACTCTGCGTTAATTGCCATGCATTTGTTTGAAATGGCTCAAAAGGATCCGGATAAGTTATTGAACGTGTCTTCCCATAGAAGACGTTTTGCTAAGTTGAATTTAAAAGAAGATATTAGGTTTTGCTTGACGTTAAATACAACGACAAAAATCCCGATTTTAATAGGTGATGAATTAGTAGACTTAGAAACTACAGAGTTCTTTTAGATAGTAGCTTAAAAGAATCGAACAGTTAAAAACACTACCGATAAAATAACTAGAGATCCTAATCCGAGATAGCTGATAACTTGAGTAGTAACAGAAGGCTTAAATTCAGTTAGAATATAATCTGAGCTCATTACTTTAATATTTAAGTATCCAATAATAGGTGCGGTAAGAAATGAAATTGTGGTGGCTAAATCTACCAGGGATTTCATATTTGATCCGAATTTCCAAATAATAAATAACGATCCTGCCACTAAGGTGAAAGACCACGAGGAATATCGATTCAAGGAATAAGGTTTAGGGGCTATTTTAGCAATAGTTGGAACCATTACACGTGTCAAACCATCCATCACAGTAATAGTTGTGCTTAGCATGGTTGTAAAGGCTGCTACAGATATTATTGGAGTAGCCCAGTTACCTAACGATAAGGTATACGCTTCAATTATTTGGCCTGAAAAAACAACGGCACTTGAGGATAATACCGTTCCCGTATTATGTAACATCATTGCCCCTAAAGCAACAAAACAAACTGCTAGAAATGCAGTTCCCCAATATCCTACGGAGAAATCAAATAAAGAATCTTGCAATTTCAGAGGTTTATTCGAGATAGTAGATTCTTGACTCCAAACCGAATACCAAACCGAAATATCAATAGGTGCAGGCATCCATCCAATAAATGCAATAATAAAAAACAAGTGTTCTGAATTGGTCATCCGGAATGGTGCGGAAATGACTTCCTTCGGTATTTCTGTGAATATACTCGCTATAGCAGCAGCAATAGTTGTCACGGCTAAAACTAGCATGACTACTTTCATAAACGTATTCAATAATTTCAACTTTCCATAGCCTAGAATTACCCAAGAGAAAATTGAAATTAGGAGCATCCAAACCCAAATATCAAGTGTAGATGAAGTAATGTACTTAGCTAACCCAGCAGTTACCATGGTTATGGCTCCTTGTATAATGAACATGGTACCCAAAGTGAGAAAGAAGAAAAGCCAAACAGCCCATGACCCAAGTTTTTTGTAACCGTCCAATAAACTATTACCCGTTGCAGCCGTATATCTCGGCCCGTACTGAAAAAAAGGATATTTTAATATGTTAACGACAATAACAACGGCTATCATAATTAAACCAAATGAGGCTCCGGCACGAGTAGATTGAACTAAGTGAGATACGCCAATAGCTGCTCCAGCATATAATAATCCTGGACCTAGCTTGTTTAACTTAAGAAAATTCATTTATTTTTGGTGTGATGTAAAATGAAGTAAGCATAGCTGCACTATTAATTTCAGCCATCTCTTAAGTCAAATATAGAGTATTTGAATCAAAAAAAATGGTGTGTTTACCGCTGAAAATAACGGGAAACACACCATCGATATTGTTGGTTGTTAAACTTTAAAAAAAAGAAGAGTCAACCCTATTTTTTGTTTTTTTGTTGATCTTTTTCCTTTGGTTTTACAATCGTGATTTTGACAGCATCATTTTTCTTGTCAATACCTACTTTAATGGTATCTCCTTCATGTAAATTGTTTTGAATAATTTCTTCTGCAATTGGATCCTCTAAGAACTTTTGCAATGCACGCTTTAAAGGTCGTGCACCAAATTGAGAATCATATCCTTTTGTGGCAATAAACTCTTTCGAAGCTTTAGTCAGCTCAATTTTGTATCCAAGATCATTAATTCTAAAGAATAATGATTTTAATTCAATATCAATAATCTTAAATATATCCGCCTGGTCTAAAGAATTGAATAAAACAACATCATCAATTCTATTTAAAAATTCAGGGGCAAAGGTTTTTTTCAATGCTCTTTGTATAACTCCTTTAGCTTCACTATTTACGTTACTAACTTTCGAGTTTGTAGAAAATCCTACTCCTTGACCAAAGTCTTTTAGTTCGCGAGAACCAATATTTGAAGTCATTATAATGATAGTATTTTTAAAATCTACTTTTCGACCTAAACTATCTGTTACTTGACCATCATCTAGTATTTGAAGTAAAATATTATATACATCAGGATGCGCTTTTTCAATCTCATCCAATAAAATAACAGAATATGGTTTACGTCTTACTTTCTCCGTTAGCTGTCCACCTTCTTCATAACCAACATATCCAGGAGGAGCTCCAACTAACCTAGAAACAGCGAATTTCTCCATATACTCGCTCATGTCAATTCTAATTAAATTGTCTCGATTGTCGAATAAATATTTTGATAATACTTTTGCTAGTTGCGTTTTCCCAACACCTGTGGGTCCCAAAAAGATAAATGAGCCAATTGGTTTATTTGGATCTTTTAATCCTGCTCGATTACGCTGAATAGCTTTAACTACTTTTTCAATGGCTTCGTCTTGCCCAATAACACTTCCTTTTAAATCATCCTTCATGGAAACCAATTTCTCGCCTTCCTTTTGTGCAATTCTTTGGGTTGGAATTCCGGAGATCATTGCTACAACTTCTGCTACACTGTCTTGTGTGACTAATTCACGATGCTGTTTCGTTTTCTCTTCCCATTTACGTTGTTCTTCATCTAAACGTTCGGTCAGCTTCTTTTCTTCGTCTCTAAGTTGCGCTGCTTCTTCGTATTTTTGACGTTTAACGACCGTTAATTTTTTCTCCTTTACTTCTTCGATAGACTTTTCGATCTCTAAGATGACTTCGGGTACTACTATATGCGTAATATGAACTCTTGAACCTGCTTCATCTAAGGCATCAATAGCCTTATCTGGCAAATGACGGTCAGAAATATAACGGTCGGTTAATTTCACACACGCCTCAATAGCCTCTGGTGTATATGTTACATTGTGATGATCCTCGTATTTAGATTTAATATTCTCCAGTATAGTAATAGTTTCTTCTACAGAGGTAGGCTCTACTAATACTTTTTGAAAACGTCTTTCCAAAGCACCATCTTTTTCAATATATTGACGATACTCATCTAAAGTAGTGGCACCAATACATTGAATTTCACCCCGTGCTAAAGCAGGCTTAAACATATTAGAAGCATCTAAAGAACCAGAAGCTCCACCTGCACCAACAATGGTGTGAATTTCGTCAATGAAAAGAATGACATCGTCAGATTTCTCTAATTCATTCATAACCGCTTTCATTCTTTCTTCAAATTGGCCACGGTACTTGGTTCCTGCAACTAAAGAAGCAAGATCTAATGTTACTACGCGTTTACCAAATAGAATTCTCGATACTTTTCTTTGTACAATTCGTAAAGCTAAACCTTCCGCTATAGCAGATTTCCCTACCCCAGGTTCCCCAATAAGAATAGGATTGTTTTTCTTTCTACGACTTAGGATTTGAGAAACACGTTCTATTTCCTTTGTTCTTCCAATAATGGGGTCTAATTTATCATCTTCGGCCATACGAGTCAGATCTCTACCAAAATTGTCCAGTACTGGAGTTTTTGATTTTGAATCCCCTTTTGAGATAGATGATGTTCCACCACCACTGCCGTAAGAACTTCCGAAATTTTCAGATTTTCCATCTTCATCGTCTGGAGTATCTCCAGAAATATCTGCTTTAGGTAAGGTGTTTTCTGCTTCTGTTCCGGATAAAATGTCTTCTAGTTCGTTTTTCACAGTGTCGTAGTTAATATTAAATTGGGCAAGTATTCTGCTCGCCACATTTGTTTGTTCTTTTAGTATTGAAAGTAGGAAATGTTCTGTGCCGATCATTCTACTTTTAAACAATTTGGCTTCTAAGAACGTTAACTTCAGCGTTTTTTCGGCTTGTTTAACTAAAGGAATATTAGTTTGGTTAGAGTTCATTATTGATTTCGAAGAGGTTTTAATGGCGTCTTCAATCAATTTACGAAGTTCTTGAATATCCATATTCAGATTTTCCAGAACCTTTATAGCAACCCCTTGACCTTCACGTATAATACCCAGCATGAAGTGTTCGTTACCTATGTAGTCATGTCCAAGCCGTAATGCTTCTTCACGACTATAGGTCAACACATCCTTTGCCCGAGGTGATAAATTATTTTCCATATAAAAAGTGGTTGTATTTGATGTAATATATAAGGTATGAATATACGAATTTTTTTTACAAAAGTTATTCTTACCAGCGTCTCCAAAAATATTGGATCAATTGGGGGAAAGTGCAGAAATACAGGTCGTATTTATTAACAGATTTTTGTTAGTAAATACGGTGGTTTTCAACAAGGTTTTTCGAGGTTGGAAGTGTACTTTCGGAAGTTGGCCCGAATAAAATCGGGTTAATTTGTAAGTACTTGAATAACAACAACATATAATATGTCGGACGGAGAAAAGATAGTTAAAATAAATATCGAGGACGAAATGAAATCAGCGTACATTGATTATTCAATGTCTGTTATTGTTTCTAGAGCCTTGCCAGATGTAAGAGATGGTATGAAACCGGTACACCGTAGAGTACTTTACGGGATGCTTGATTTGGGTGTTTATTCTAACAAAGCATATAAAAAGTCAGCAAGAATTGTAGGAGAAGTATTAGGTAAGTATCACCCGCATGGTGATTCTTCCGTATACGATGCGATGGTTCGTATGGCTCAGCCATGGTCTCTTCGTTATCCTTTGGTAGATGGTCAAGGAAACTTCGGTTCGGTAGATGGGGATAGTCCGGCAGCAATGCGTTATACGGAAGCACGTTTACGTAAACTTTCGGAAGAAATGTTAGCGGATATTGAAAAAGAAACGGTTGACTTCTCCCTGAATTTTGATGACTCTTTACAGGAGCCTACTGTATTACCGGCACTTTTACCCAACTTGCTTCTAAATGGAGCAAGTGGTATAGCTGTAGGTATGGCTACAAATATGCCTCCGCATAATTTGACGGAAATCATTAATGGTACGTTAGCTTATATTGAAAATAACGATATCACCTTTGATGAATTGTTGCAACACGTGAAAGCTCCTGATTTTCCTACAGGTGGAACTATTTATGGGTACGATGGAGTAAGAGCTGCTTTTGAAACGGGTAGAGGTCGTATTGTGATTCGAGCTAAATCAGAAACAGAAGAAACAGATTCGGGAAGAGAACGGATCATTGTTTCTGAAATTCCGTTCTTGGTAAATAAGGCAGACATGATTGCCAAAACTGCGGAGTTAGTCAATGATAAAAAAATTGAAGGTATTTCTGATATTCGAGATGAGTCAGATAGAACAGGAATGCGTATTGTATACGAACTAAAACGTGATGCCATTACCAATGTGGTATTAAACAACTTGTTCAAGCACACCGCTCTTCAAACCTCTTTCTCGGTTAATAATGTAGCCTTGGTGAAAGGTCGTCCATACATTTTAAACTTAAAAGAGATGATTGGCCACTATGTAGATCATCGTATGGATGTGGTGACGCGTAGAACTAAATTTGATTTAAGAAAGGCAGAAGAACGCGCACATATTTTAGAAGGTTTATTAATTGCATCGGATAATATTGATGAAGTAATTAAAATTATTAGAGGATCTAATAATACGGAAGAAGCCCGTAACAAATTAATTGCCCGCTTCGAATTGTCTGAAATACAAGCACGTGCAATCGTTGAAATGCGATTACGTCAGTTAACTGGTCTTGAACAAGATAAGTTACGTACGGAATACGATGAGTTAATGAAAACTATCGAAACTTTACGTGGCATTTTAGCAAGTGAAGAGTTACGTTATGAAATAATAGTTAGTGAACTTAAACGTATCAAAGAAAAGTACGGAGATGAGCGAATGACTAATATTGAGTATAACTCTGCTGATTTCCGTATTGAGGATATGATTCCAAATGAGCAGGTAGTAATTACTATTTCTCATCTTGGATATATTAAAAGGACTGCATTAGCTGAATTTAAAACACAAGCTAGAGGGGGTAGAGGATCTAGAGGATCAACTACTCGAAATGCAGATTTCTTAGAAGAAATGTTTGTGGCAGATACACATAACCATTTATTAGTGTTTACCCAAAAAGGTAAATGTTTTTGGATGCGTGTATTTGAAATTCCTGAAGGTGGAAAAACATCAAAGGGTAGAGCTATTCAAAACATGATTAACATTGAAAATGACGATAAAGTATTGGCATATATTAATGTAGCTGACTTGAAAGACGAGGAGTACATCAAGGATTTGAATATCGTGATGTGTACGAAGAATGGGGTGGTGAAGAAAACTAGCTTAGATGCTTATTCTCGTCCAAGAACAAACGGTATTATAGCTATTAACGTTAGAGAAGGGGATGAGTTACTTGAAGCTAAATTAACGACTGGTGATTCTCAAATTATTATGGCACTTCATTCTGGACGAGCAATTCGTTTCGAAGAAAGTAAAGTAAGAACAATGGGTAGAGGTGCTTCTGGAGTAAGAGGAATCACTTTATCTGGACCAGAAGATAGAGTTGTGGGAATGATTTGCGTAGATGATGTAAATTCTAGCGTAATGGTTGTTTCTGATAAAGGTTACGGTAAACGTACGGCTGTTGATGATTACAGAATTACTAATAGAGGTGGTAAAGGGGTGAAAACACTTCAGGTTACTGAAAAAACGGGAAATCTAATTTCTATTAAAAACGTGACGGATGAGGATGATTTGATGATCATCAATAAAAAAGGAATTACGATTAGAATGGCCTTGAAATCAGTTCGTGTTATGGGTAGAGCAACACAAGGAGTTCGTTTAATCAACTTAGGGAAAGGAGACAGTATTGCTGCGGTAGCTAAAGTTCCTCACGATGATGAAGAAGATGTGGAGTTAGAAGAAGGAGAAGAGGCTGCATCTGAAGATACGGAAGAAGAGTCTGGCACAGATAGTGCTAACGAAGAAGAGGATATTGATTAATTTCGTATTGGAGTTAAAAAAAAACAGTAGAAAATTAAATTTAAAAAGATGAAAAATATAGTTGTCGCACTTATGCTAGTCACAATTTCAGGAGGCGCATTTGCACAAGGAGCTAAAGTAACAAGCGCTGGTAATTACTGGAAAACTGGAGATTATAGGAAAGCAAAAATGGCTATTGATGCAGCTTCAAAACATCCAAAGACGTCTCAATGGCCAAGAACCTGGGCGTACATGGGTAAAATCTATTATTCTATTGCTATTGATACCACATCTGCATTAGCAGATATTAGAGAAAACTCCATTTTTGTGTCGGCTGATGCTTTTGAAAAAGTAGTGGCTAAACCAGACTCTAAAACAAAATTAGGGGAAATAAAAATGTATTTGTACCAATATGTATACAATAAGATTTGGGATGATGGTGTAGGTTTTTACAATGGTAAGGATTACGTCAATGCTTCAAGAAACTTTGCTAGATGTGCAGATATTAGAGCGGTTTACGAGATACTGGATACCACCGGATATTATTATGCGGCAAATGCTTCTGCAGCAGCTGAGGATCACGAAAGAGCCATTACATTATATTCGAAAATAAAGGGGTCAGGATATGAAGATGGTGCTATTTATTCGAAAATGGCAGGTGAGTATAAAGCAATGGGTGATACGGTGAATGCCGTAGCTGTTATTGGAGAAGGAAGAGCCGCTTTTCCTGAAAATCAATCACTTTTAATTGCAGAGTTTAACCTGTACGTGGAAATGGATGAAACGGAAAAAGCTATTTCTAATATTGATAAAGCAATTGAAGCTAATCCAACTAAAGCTCCTTATTTCTACGTAAGAGGTAAGCTAAAAGAAAGCTTGAGCGATTTAACGGGTGCGGAATCAGATTACAAAAAAACTATTGAAATTGATTCCAATCATTTAGATGCAAATCACGATTTAGGCGCCATGTTCGTAAATCAATCTATTACTGTAGTAGATGAGATGAATGCATTACCCTACAGCGATACCAAAGGATATGATGCGAAGAAAAAGGAATTAGAAGATATTTATGGTCTTGCTTTACCTTACTTGGAAAAGGCGTATGAATTAGATCCATCTGATGCAGAAGTTCAAGGTATTTTGAAGAAATTATATTTGCGTTCTAAAGATATGGAAAGCTATAATAAACTTCAAAAAGAAATTGAAGCGGCAACAGGTTCTGCAACTGAATAGTTTTAAATTATATAAAGGAAAGGCCTCGTTATTTAACGGGGCTTTTTTTTGCTTAAAACTGTAGAATTCTGTCTATTTCTCTACCAAACCCTTCAATGAGAATTTGGTCTTTTGAAAGGTGTCCAATACAAAAAGAATTTTTATCTGGTGTTAACACCATTCCTTGAAGCGTTAAATAGTGAATACCATTCAGTTGTTGATAATTTCCTGGGTGATGATGCCCGTTGATAAACGCTTTTACCGAAGAGTGTTGTTCTAGAATAGATAGAACCTCTATATCGTTCCATAAGTTGGCATCACTTTTTGGATATACTGGAAAGTGACATAAAATCAATGTGTTTTTACCTGACTTGTCAATTTGAGTTAACTCGCTTTGGAGCCAGTCTAGTTGCACTTTTCCTATGGCTCCATTCCAAGGTAAAGCTTGCGACCGCCCTATAGAAAGAAAATATTTACGAATAGAATCTGCTTGATTAATTTGAATAGAATCTTTCCATTTATAGGTGCTAATATCAGTGCCATCTAAAACAAGGACTTCCCATTGGGGGTAACTAAGCCGATAATAAGTAGAGTCTAATTTAAGTTTTTTAGTAACCACAGATTTAAATTCAGGCGCTACTGAAAAATCATGGTTACCCAACACATGGTAATGGGGGGCATTTACTTTCTCGAAAATTGGGACTACCGCGGCAAAGCTTTGAATGTCTCGGTCTATTAAATCGCCTAAATGAAATACCCCATCTAGTTTCTGATCATTAAATGTATTTACGGCTTCGGTGAGCCGGATAGGTCCTTTGTTATAATTGTTATTCCATCTTTGTGAGTATTCACAATGACAATATTGACAGTCGGCAATTAAGCCAAAGCTTAGCTCCTGTGAATTTGATAGAAAATGAACAGTAACTAAAAGCATCATAAATAATTCTCTCATCAGTCAAAAATACGGTGCAAAAAAAGATTGAAAAATAAATGGAGACATTTCGTTATTTTTTGATGAATTATTTTTTTATTAAAAAAAAATAATTGAGTTCAAGAAGGTGTCATCGAATGATCAAAACTCATCATTTTTGGGTCCTAATAATAGTAAACCAAAAGAATTATATAATGTGAGCTAAACCTGTGAATATTTACGGGCTCTAGTTTCCTGTATCGGTTTAAAGCCCAGAACTTCATAATTATAAATGCGTTCAAAGTGCAACTCCTGAAATTACAACGAACGTTTTTTTTACATACATAACTTATATCAGTAGTGTTTTTTTATTCCCGTGTATTTTAAAGCCCTCTGGTCTAATAAAATAAAAAGTATACGGGAATCAAAACAGGTATCTAACCATATCAATACCCCCTTTAATAACTGATTATAAAGATCTTCTCAAGGTGGCTTAAAGTCTGTAAATCCTTTATTTTTGTAGAATGGAATTTTTAAAAAATAGGATAAAAAGAATGTGTCTGCTTTTTCTATTAATGAGTTCTTTTTCTGCTTATGCAGGAAAATTGGATAA
>JBLFZF010000036.1:0-28494 GCA_047610145.1 Salibacteraceae bacterium
GGTGTTGGTTTTACAAATAAAGATGTGGCAGACAACCTAAGAGGTAAGAAAGGAACAAAAGTGACCGTAGAAATTTTCAGAAACGGAGAATCTGACTTACTAGAGTTTGAAATTACTAGAGATAAAATCCCTATTTATAGTATGGATGCCGCATACATGGCATCTCCAGAAACGGGTTATATCAAACTGAACCGTTTTGCGGCAAAAAGCATGGATGAAGTGGGCGAAGCTATGGATTCTTTAAAAGGAATTGGAATGCAGAACTTAATTTTAGACCTGAGAGGAAATGGAGGTGGTTACCTAAGAACAGCAATCCAATTAGCTGATAATTTTTTAGAAAATGGAAAACTGATTGTGTATACTCAAGGCAAAGCATACCCAAGAGAAGAATATAATTCTACGCATAAAGGAATTTTCACTAGTGGAAAACTCGTAGTTCTTATTGACGAAGGTTCTGCTTCTGCCAGTGAAATTGTTTCTGGAGCTATTCAAGACTGGGATCGAGGGTTGATTATTGGGCGTAAATCTTTTGGAAAAGGATTAGTTCAAAAACCTTTTCAGTTAACAGATGGCTCTGCTATAAGGTTAACTATTTCTAGGTACTACACTCCCTCTGGAAGATCTATACAACGAGATTACTCGGAAGGAAAAGAAGATTATTATAATGAAATTAATAAACGTTTTGAACATGGGGAACTGATGAACTCCGATTCTATTCAGTTTCCTGATTCATTAAAGTTTGAAACTCTAAAACTAAAAAGAACGGTCTACGCAGGTGGTGGAATAATGCCCGATATCTTTGTTCCATTAGATACCACTGAAACTTCGAGTTATTTCAGTCAATTAGTAAGAAAAGGGGTACTATACACGTATAATTTAGATTATTTAGACAAACATAGAGATGAGCTACTTAATACCTATCCTACTTTTGAGGAATTTAATGCCCACTTCACTATTTCTGATGAGATGTTAGAAGATATCATTACTGCAGCAACGGCAAAAGAAATTGAACGAAATGATACAGAAATCACACATTCTAAAAGAATCATTCAATTAAACTTTAAAGCTTTAATGGCTACAAATTTATGGACATCTACCGAATTCTACAGAGTAATTAATACAAACGATAATGCTTTTAATAAAGCTTTAGAAGTCATGGAGGATAAAACCTTTAAAAAACTAAAGCTAGATCACTAGTCAAAAAATAAATTAACGACTGTACAACTTTTTAAATTTAGATTAAGTCAGGTAAAAAATTATATTTGCTACAAATAAATCAAAAAATGAAAGAAAATATTCAAAACATTCAAACCGCACTTTTAGTATTAATCGCTGCAACCGTTGTTTACGGAACTTTTATACAAGACTCAACTCCTTCAAGAGATAGAGCTTCAAAAAATAGAAAAACAGAAAGAACCAGTAATGTAGCCGCTACTCCTATTCCGGGTAGTAATACAACTATCAAAGCTGATCCTTCTATGTTAGCTACACCCCCTGCCCAAAATCAAGTGGTAAACAATCCAACATCGGTTGCTTTTAATCAAATGGCGCATGACTTTGGTACTATTGATCAAAACTCTGAGAACATGTATGTATTTAACTTCACAAATACAGGAGATAAACCATTGATTATTGAAACGGCTACCGGTTCATGTGGTTGTACCGTTCCTGAGTTTCCAAGAGAGCCAATTGCTCCTGGAGCAACAAGTGAAATTAAAGTGGTGTACAAACCAGGAAAACAAAAGGGATTACAAAACAAAACAATTACTGTAATTGCAAACACCCAACCAAAAGATACACGTTTAACTATTTCTGCTAACGTTTTAGAGGTACTGTAAGGTTTCAATTAAATAATAGATATAAAAAATGCCGATGATTATTCATCGGCATTTTTTTGTTCCCTACTTTCCTATCCTAGTTCCTACTGTAAGTCATAAATGGAATACATTTAACACCCTGTCGTATTTTTGACCATAATTCTAAACACTGAATACTTGGTACTCGTAATGATGAAACCACTTTCACCCTAGATATTTCCAGCTAGTAGAACAAAAACGCTACATCAGGTATATTAATAGTCTTGGAGAAATCTACCGGCTGTGGTAAAAAAAAACGGTGACTGCACCAGCTACCCCTCAGTGACGCATTTTCTTTTTATCTCTACTTAAAAGTTATTATCTCCCATTACCATACCTCCTAATCCGCCAAGAATACTTCCTTCACCTCTTGACTTCCCTCCCATTTTAGGAGCCGAAGAAACAATTCTATCTGCCATTCTGCTAAATGGAAGAGATTGAATCCAAATAGTTCCAGGCCCTTCTAGAGTAGCTAGAAACAAGCCTTCGCCACCAAATAATGCATTCTTAATTCCTTTGACCATTTCAATATTGTAACTCACATTACCTGTGAACGCCACCAAACAACCTGTATCCACCTTTATAACCTCTCCCGGACTTAGCACCATTTTTTGAATAGTTCCCCCTGCATTGGCAAAAACATAACCATCTCCTTCTAGTTTCTGCATAATGAAACCTTCTCCGCCAAATAGACCCACTCCAATTTTCCTATTAAATTCTATCCCAACTGAGACTCCTTTCGCAGCGCATAAAAAAGAATCTTTTTGGCAAATTACTTTATTCTGGTAATCTTTTAAATCAATAGGGATAATTTTACCCGGCATTGGGGAAGCAAAGGCAACATGAGACTTTCCAAATCCCTGATTTTTATAAGCCGTCATGAACAAGTTTTCCCCTGTCAAAACTCGTTTTCCAGCAGAGAACATTTTGCCTAGAATACTGTTATCGGTTTGATGGCTGCCATCACCAAAAATGGTTTCCATAGCTATATCCGACTTCATATACATCATACTGCCGGGTTCGGCTATGACTACTTCCTGTGGATCCAATTCAATTTCGACAAATTGGATATCATCACCCTTTATGGTGAAATCTACTTCATGTGATTGCATAATGAAAATTTAATAGTGTCATCACAAATATAGTGGATTTGAAAAACGATTACTCTCGATTATCATGCTAATTTTGCGGCCGATGGAATCGGAGTTAAACTATAAAAAAAATAAGCAGTTTTGGCTGTTATCGCTAAGCTCTACATTATTCTTTGGTAGTTTTAACATGATGATTCCGGAACTGCCTTCTTATCTAGAGTCTCTAGGTGGAGGTGAATTCAAAGGGTTAATCATCTCATTATTTACCGTTACAGCTTTAATTTCCAGACCTTTTAGTGGTAAGTTAACCGATACTATTGGTCGAATACCGGTCATGATTATTGGAGCTTCTGTCGCATTAATAGCTGGTGTTTTGTACCCCGTAATGGCAAGCGTTGGTGGATTTCTATTTTTACGGCTGTTTCATGGGTTCTCTACCGGATTCAAACCCACCGCCACTGCCGCTTATATTTCAGATATCGTAGCTCCAAATGAAAGAGGTGAAGCCATGGGCGTTTATGGCGTATTTGCCAGTTCAGGAATGGCAATTGGACCGATGATTGGATCTTACGCGTCTCAATACATTGGAATGAATGGAGTATTTTACTTGTCCTCATTTATGTCCTTTCTCTCCGTAGCTGTTATATTTGGAATGAAAGAAACTTTGGTAACCAAACAACCCATGGCTGTTAAATTTCTCCACATAAAGTTCACTGATTTTTACGAAAAAGATGTTCTTCCAGTCGCCATTACCTTTTTATTGACTACGATACCATTTGGAATTATTCTTACCTTAATTCCAGATTTAAGTGATCATTTAGGAATTGCCAATAGAGGCACCTTCTTTTCCATTTTTGTGGTATCTTCTATTACCGTAAGGTTTATTTCGGGTAAGGTTTCTGATAAATTTGGAAGAGTACCGGTATTAATCGCTTCCTCCTTTTTAATTGGAGTATCGGTTACCATTATTAGTTTAGCTACAACTCCTACCATATTTTACCTAGGTGGTATTTTATTTGGATTGGCTGCCGGAATGAATAGTCCTACCATTTTTGCTTGGACTATTGATCGTAGTAATGAAAAACATCGGGGACGGGCCATGTCAACGTTATATATGTTCTTAGAGTTTGGAATTGGGTCAGGAGCCGCAATATCCGGATTTATTTATGGGAATGATCCAGATATGTTCAATTTCGCATTTGGCTTTGGAGCGGTATCTGCATTTTTAGCCTGTGGCTACTTAGTTCATTTTCATTTCTTTGGTACTCAAAGAAGATATTAAGGCATCTTTGCATTATAAATATGTGGAGGCACTATTTCAAGTAAAAACACATACTCGCTTTTACCTATTTCCACTACTTTTTTAATTTGCTCTGCAGAATACCCCAAGTTAGTGGCCAATATTTTAAATTGAAAAACTAGTGCCGGATTTTTGATATCTGTGAAACACATATCTACGAAAAGATCTATCAAGAAGTAATCTCTGTTATATTCTATTTTGTGGTTAACTATACCTGTGGTTTTATTATCAAATGCACTCATACCCTATTTAACGATAAAACAGGCCGTAAGGTTTCATTTTGCTATTTAATAACTTCAGAAATAGGAACCCCAGAACACCCCATAGGCGTTTGAACACCTAAAATGGTAGCGATCGTAGGAACGATATCTTCCACATTTGTGAGACCGGAGGAGACTCCTTTCTCCACTCCATACCCATAAAACAATAACGGAACATGGGTATCATAGGACCACGGTGATCCATGACCTGAGCCTCCTTTTATTTCATAGGTACTCGACAACCATCCGGGTTCCATTATTATAGCCACATCACCAGACCGCTTCGTGTTCCAGCCCTGTTGCACCTTTTTATTTACCCCATAAGAATAGCTTTGGCTCATTAAGTCAGAACGTACTATTCCTGATTTTACTCCGGGATATTTAAGAGCTTCGTTCAAAATAACGTTACTTATTTCAGACATATCCACTCCCATAGAATCTAACTTATCGTCATCTATAAAGAACTGATAGTTAGAGAAGTTTTCCACTAATTCATCCACCCCATAATGATCAAACAAAGTTGTATTCATCCATTTTTTCATTTTCTTACTCGTATAATAACCTACCTCTACCCCCTGATCAATTAGTTCATTTGGAATTTGCGCAACTCCATGATCCGCAGTTAAAAAAACCGTGTATTCGCCCGCTCCTACTTCCTGATCTAAAAACATTAACAATTCTGCAATAGATTGATCTAAACGTATATACGTATCTTCTATCTCTACCGATTTCGGCCCATAATTATGTCCAATATAATCGGGGCTTGAAAAACTAATAGATAAGAAATCAAGAATATCATCTTTACCTAAAGACTCCTGCAAAATGGCCTCCTTTGCAAAATCGACTAGCAAATTATTTCCAAACGGGGTCTCTTTTATTAAATCAAATCCAAGTTCCGTAAACAAACGATTTAAATCATATGGAAACACAGGTTTACCCTTGGGATCAATACTTTCTTCATAAGGGCTATCATCCGGGTTAGACTCGGTATATTGTTCAATTGGTAGCAAGGTAACCCAGTTTTGATCAAGATATTTTCTTGGTAGTCCCTGCGCATTAAATTGACTTACCCAATCCGGCAACTGCTTCATATAATAACTAGAAGAAATAAATAGTCCCTCTTGACCTCGTTTAAACCAATAAGCGGCATCTGCCATTTTACCCGCAGGAAGAACCGCAGCTCTATCCTTGATAGAAATACCTATAGACTTACCTTTTTGTCCCGTATGTAGCTTTATTTGATCTGCTAAACCTGTAACTATTAGATTTCTAGGGGAGCGATTTCCTTTAACAAAGTCTCCCCCTACACTTACTACACTGGTGTCTTCCACACAATAAACATAGCGCTTTAAATCTTGATCATACCAATCGTTCGCAATAATACCATGCGTTTTTGGCGTTGTTCCTGTAAACACAGAAGCGTGACCAGGTCCGGTATACGTAGGCATATAACTAAAGTGATGTTCCTTACAGTTAAAACCTTCAGAAATTAATCTTTTAAATCCGTTTTCTCCATATTTACTTTCAAAGCGAGTTAAGTAATCGTATCGCATTTGATCTACAACAATACCTACGACTAATTTAGGCCCTTTACTGTTTTGATCTAGGTTTTTATCGGTACAACCTATGCCTACAGTAATTAATAATATTACGGAAATTAATTTATTCATATGTGTATTTAGAAATTCAAAAATAAGCACTACTTATTTTAATTGTATCTTATTTTAAAATTTTCCTCGTTAAAAGGGTCTTCTATTTTCACCAACCTATTCATCTCCAAAGCTGTTCCTGCAAGGTTTTTGTGTAAACTGACAAGAGTACTCTGATTTACAGAGTTAAAGGAGTTCATTTCGACATCAATAATGCCTAAATTATGAGATAGGTTATTCATATGATGATGTACTATTCGCATCACACTTTTCAATGTTTTTAATTTTTCTTCTCGTATGGTTAAGCTTTGTTCTCTTCTTTCTAGGCTTAAGATTTTTTGTACAGAAAAAACTGAAATACAAAAAGTCAAACTCGTTGAAAATATAATGGTTAACCAATGCGATTGCCAAAGTGTAAGTTGTCCCCTGAAAACTTGTTCTTTACTAAATTCAAAAATTAGCATGATCGTAAATATCAATCCCGAAGAAATGAAAATTATGCTGTGATTTTTATACATGTAATTGGTGTTTTGTTCGTGTTACGAATATGTGATTGCTATGTATCTTCAGAATTAACTCTGCTTTAATTCAAGTTTACCATTTCACACCGCACTTTTTTTAATTCGTTATTAAAAATATATGCCTAAACACACCCGAATATTTTTCTATCCCGTTAAAAACTCACTTGATTTTAACTAATGGACTCCAAATATTTCACATAAGTACCCCTCTCCTTTATTTGTTAGTAAACATCGGAAATTATAGTGCTTATGGCCTTAAAAAGAGCTCTGATTTTTGATTAAGACCTCACTAAAATCCTTCCGTTACGAACCTCAAAAAAAGCTTTTTTTAAGCATAAAAATGAGGGTGTACTTTTACTCATTGAGAAACATACGATTCTTCCTGTATAAGTTGATGATCAAAACAGAGTTCTCTAGCCATAAAATTTCGGACTTATCTACTCGTGAAAGTGAATTTAAAATCGTACCACATTCGGCTCTTTTGGTCATCGTGTATGGACAACAAAAAACCAGGAAATAAAACGTTTGAAAATACTTTTTATATTCTCAAAAATGAGGCCATACATGAGCGTTTGTATGTAAAAATCCGGGAACTCGAATTTGAAATGCCCTTGGAAAGAGAAATATTGACTTACACCAAAAAGCAATAGATACCGCTACTCTAATTCTTGATATCAAATCTAAATCATCTCAATGGGTTGCCTCAAACATTAGTAAACTGGTCTATGTATCCAAAGTGAATGTTTTAAACTAGGCTAAAAAGCTTTACCGAAACAAGTAAACATAACTACTTGACAAATAGAGTATTTAGTATTTTCTAAACATATAATTACTATAAACTAAATACTAGTAAGACTCTTTATTTAGTGCTGAACCAGCTCTAAATGTTTGCTGCACAGCGTGTCTGTTCAAAACTCTGCAAATTGTTAATAACCGTGCTGAAAACTATACGCCATTAGAAAAATTAGGGTCTCCATCAACCTTTACCTTTGATACACGCAGCAAATTGAAGGGATTACCATGGCCAAAAAAACGAATAGACCAAAAGGCGAAATTGAAATTGAAGAAACACCTTTAAAATCAAGTAAAAAGAAAAAAGAAAGACCAAAAATTTTCAGTAGCTTGAACGGTGAAAAAGCGAAGAAAATAATTGGACTTTCGCTCATATTTACGTCTCTAATTATGTTGGTTGCCTTTACGTCATATCTAGTGACGGGTAACTTTGATCAAAACATTCTTAAAACAGGAATGGAAGAACTTTCTACCGAGGAAATTAAGAATTGGCTCGGTAAATTTGGGGCTGTTATTTCACAGAAATTTATTGGAGATTGGTTTGGAATTGCCTCTTTTATTTTTGTTCCCATTGTTCTTAGGTTAGGACTAATTGTTTTATTAAAAACGACTATCGTTTCTACTAAAAACGTGTTTAAATATAGTGTGTTTACACTTTTGTGGTTGCCTCCTTTTTTATCCTTCTTTTTTACTAATGACGCTACCTTAATGTTAGGTGGAGGTGTTGGACTTGTCCTGGTAAGTTATCTCAACTTAAGTATTGGATCGATTGGTTCACTTCTGGTTATTCTGTTTGTTTTAGCCGCTTTTATTCTTATTAATTATGATATTTCTCTAGATATGGTTTTCGGCTCAGTAAGCAAGCCCTTGGGAGAAACGCAGGAAGAACAAGAGCTAAAGCTCAGCCAAGAAGAGGATGATTTATTGCACGACTTTAAAGTACATACATCTACTGTAGAACCGCAAGAACCTACACCAGAAGAACAAGCATTTGTTGTTCCTGACCTTGTCAGTACTGAGTCAGAAATTGAGCGTGAGACTTATCAAGAAACGAAGCCTATTCAAGAATCTACACCGCCAATACTGGAAGAGCTTCCACTTGAGGTAGAAGTTCCTCTAATACGTGAAACTACACCAGAACCTATAGCCCAAAAACAGGTAACCGAAAACATTCCATTAACCACAATTGCCCCAGTAACTTCGTCAGAAACTGTTTCTGTAGATGTAGAAATAGAAGCCATTGTTGGAGATAAAGAAGAAACATTAAACGATAGTGAAATTCGAGATTTAGCGAAGGAATTTGGAGATTATGATCCCGAGTTAGATTTATCAAAGTATAAAAAACCCGGTCTCGATTTATTAAAAGATTTTGGAGAGTCATCTATTGAAGTCAATCACGATGAATTAGAAGAAAATAAGAATCGAATTATTGTTACGCTAAAAAACTACAAAATTGAAATCTCCAAGATTTCGGCTGTTATTGGTCCCACCGTCACCTTGTACGAAATTGTGCCTGCTCCAGGAGTCCGAATATCGAAAATCAAGAATCTAGAAGACGATATTGCGCTCAGTTTATCTGCCTTAGGTATTCGAATAATTGCGCCTATTCCTGGAAGAGGAACTATTGGTATTGAAGTACCTAACAAAAAGTCGGAGATTGTTTCGATGAAAACTATGTTGGCTTCCGATAAATTCCAAAATTCGGATATGATACTTCCGATAGCATTAGGAAAAACAATTTCCAACGAATCTTATATTGCCGATTTAGCAAAAATGCCTCACCTTCTGATGGCGGGTGCTACCGGTCAAGGTAAATCTGTTGGTCTAAATGCCATTCTAGTATCTCTACTCTATAAAATGCACCCTTCGCAACTAAAGTTTGTTTTGGTAGATCCTAAAAAGGTAGAGCTTACTTTGTATAACAAAATTGAACGTCATTATTTAGCTAAACTACCCGATACAGACGAAGCTATTATTACCGATACGCAAAAAGTAGTCACTACATTAAACTCCTTATGTATGGAAATGGATCAGCGTTATGATCTATTAAAAGACGCTATGACACGGACAATTGTAGAGTATAATGCCAAGTTTGTAAAGCGTAAACTGAATCCAGAAAGCGGACATCGTTTTTTACCATACATTGTTCTAGTCATTGATGAATTTGCCGATTTAATTATGACGGCAGGTAAAGAAGTAGAAACACCTATTGCCCGTTTAGCTCAATTAGCTCGGGCTATTGGAATTCATTTGATTGTGGCTACCCAAAGACCATCGGTAAACGTAATTACCGGTATGATTAAAGCTAATTTCCCGGCTAGATTAGCATTTAGAGTAACATCAAAAATTGACTCTCGTACTATTTTAGATTCTGGAGGTGCTGACCAATTAATTGGTCGAGGAGATTTGTTATTTTCTCCAGGTAACGAAATCATTCGACTGCAATGTGCTTTTGTAGATACACCAGAAGTAGAACGTATCTGCGACTTTATTGGGGAGCAACAAGGATACTCAGATGCCTTTTTATTACCTGAGTTTGTAGGGGAAGCGGGGTCCTCTCAAGGCAAAATGTCGGACGAGGATAGAGATGCTTTATTTGATGATGCCGCTTCTATTATTGTGCAACATCAGCAGGGATCGGCCTCCTTGTTGCAAAGAAGATTGAAATTGGGTTACAATAGAGCGGGTAGAATAATTGATCAATTGGAAGATGCGGGAGTTATTGGCCCATTTTCAGGGAGCAAAGCAAGAGATGTTCTCATTCCAGATGAGGCTTCTTTGGCTCAGATATTGAAAGGTGGAGAGTAATCCATTTATTAAAAAGGTTTAATATTACTTTTGCTGGGTATTTTTTATCCAGTATAACACATATAACAGAATGAAAAAGCTAGCATTATTAGTACTTGTAGTCCTATCCATATCTATCGTAGGATTGGCTCAAAACGAAAATCCAAAAGACCCAAAAGCCAAGTCTATTTTAGACAAAGTGAGCGCTGAGAGTAAATCTCACTCCACTATTTACATGGAGTTTAGTTATCGAATTGTTAATAAGCCAAACGCCATTGATGAAACCCAAGAAGGTAAAGTTTGGATAAAATCAGATCAGTATAAATTAATGTTCCCCGGCTTAGAAAGATATAGTGATGGAAAAACCATGTGGACCTATCTAGAAGATGATGATGAATGCCAAATTTCTAGCAGTGCTGGGGATGATGAAGAAGAAAACATTAGTCCTTCCTCGCTGTTAACCATTTATGAAAATGGCTTTAACTATTTGTACGGAAATGAAACTACTATTAATGGTAAAAAAGTACATATGATCAAGCTTTTTCCGGAAGGTGGCGGTAAATCTTACCATACTATTAAAGTATATGTAAACCCAGCGACCAATCAAATGGCTAGAATTGAGGTGTTCAGTAAAGATGGAAACACTTTCACCTATGATCTAAAGGTGATTAATAATGATATCGTTATGGACAATTCTCTATTTGTATTTGATACCAGTAAAGCAGGCGACATTGTTGATTTAAGAGATTAGTCTAAACTCATGATATAGAAAAAAGCAGTGCATTTTGTTCTGCTTTTTTTATGCGTTAAAACAGTTTGGTTAACCGAACCTAATTAATTTTGAAAAATGGAGGATCAAAAATTAACCGGTACATTACGAAAGAACATTTTTGAAGGGGCGTTAGTTGAAATAATTCAAAAGCATCATCAGCGAACTGGAGAACTTACGGAAGGATTAGTTGTTAAATTATTAACTAAATCTCCTCAACATCCGCATGGCATTAAAGTGCAACTTGATACCGGAGAAGTAGGTCGTGTAAAATGGGTGCTGATAGAAGATATAGACTAATATTTAGTCATTTATAATACAACGCTCCCCTGACATTCATCTGTAAACAAAATGTAAACCCTATTTTCTGTAAGACTCTTATCGAAGTCGCGTTTTCTTTGGTTACTCGGCCGTAAATAGAAAAAGATATTTTTAATACGTCCTTCCCAAAATCTAAAAGCACTAGCCGATTCGGTGGGTGGCCTTTTCCCATTCTGATTAAAAAAATAGAAATCCGATATCTACATATCCTTCTTCAGGATATTTTAAACCACACTAACCCATACATATATTCGTTTTTTTAGTGCCACCACACATCTACCGCATCTATTTTTTGAGTATCGGTGTAGTTCTACTAAAATTTTGGACATCTAAAACTGGCTTAACAGGCACATCTTCAGTGTGTCGAAGCTCCTCTGAATCAGTATTTAATTGATACAAACATGGGGCATCCGAAACCAATTTCTCTCTAAGTACCAGATGCTTTTTTTCTAGTGTCACCGGCACAAAAAATTAAATTCCTTTTATTTTGTTAGCGGCTCTTTTTTGAGCATCTAACAAAATTTTATCTGATTTTTTCTTTGCTTCAGCTGTTAATTTCTGGCCTTGTTTATCTGCTTCAACAACTAATTGCTTTGCCTTTTTATCCGCTTCTTTATTCATTTGCTCTGCCCCTTTTTGAGCCGCCATTTTAGCTAATGGATTAGAAGCCTGTTTGACTAAGTCTTTTCCTTGTTTATTAGACGCTGTTTTTAACTGTTGCCCTAGTTTCTTTGCTTCTTTATTTAAGTTAGCGGCTTGTTTTTCAGCCTCTGCCATTACATCTGCTTGCTGGTTTTTAGCCTCCTTCATAATCGCATCTGCTTCTGCTTGCAATTCTTTTTTAAGATCTTTCTTCACCTCTTTTATTTGATCTTTAATAATTTCTTTGATTTGCTCCTTTGCTGCTGCTGCTTGTTCTCCTTTGCCAAAAACAGGTTTGAATTTAGGATCATCCATTTTACCCGTCACTGAAATAGTCACAGGAATTACATCTGGCAATTCTGAATCCACGCCATTACTTTTTAATAAAGAATTGACTTGACCCACAATTGCATCTGCCCCAGATCCCATTTCAGATGTTTTAATTTTAGTATCAATCAGGTAGTTTATGTCTTGATCTAAGGTAGTAAAACCGGATATTTGGGCAGTTTGAGAACCCAACTTCACCTCAAATGGTGCTAACTCTAAAACACCATTAGCACACGAATAACTTATTTTTAAATCATCTGCTTTTAAAGGATTGAAATTTTTAGTTTTCGTAAGTGTGTTCAACTTTTCTAAATTAGCTCCTTTAATCGCTACATTTTTGGTTTGTGTAATTCCACTAAAATTGATTTTCTCCATTATCGGATCTAAGTTTTGATCTAAAACGCCATGGATGTCCATGAAAGTGCTAAATGTACCACTCGCAGTTTTCAAAATTGGAGCTAATTTTTCTACCGTATTATAGGTGTTCGCCATCGGTGCAATGGCCCAATCTTTAATTCCCATTTTAAAGTCAAAAGTAGGATTCAATGGATGCGTAGTTGGATCAAACACACCGTCCATAGATGCGTTACCTTCAAACATATTAATATTTACCCCTTCAAAAATCACTTGACCTTTTTCAATAATAATGGACCCCGTTAAATTTTGAATATCCATACTATCATAGGCTATTCTTTTCATATCTGAATTCATTTTGAAATACATATTAGTTGGAATCTCATACGTATCGGCAGAAGTCGTATCTACTACTTCTGCATCTAGGGATATGGATGATTCAGGAGTCACTTCCTGTTTTGCCGTCTCAGGTTCTTGCATCTCTACTTCCGGTTCATCTTCCATCCATTCATCCGCATCAAAATAAGAAGAAGAGAAATCGACTAACCCATAGATAGTTTCTTCCTTCATATACCAAGGAATAAAGTTCTCTAGTTTTCCGGTAGCGTGAATATCGCTTTTACCTACCCTAGCATCAAAGGCAATTAAATCTACCGTATTCATATCAAATTGCATCGCCACATGTTGCATATCCATCGGAATACCTCCGGTACCATCATCATAAGATATGTTCCAAGCTTCAAATAAACCGTTTGCCTCCACCTGATCAAATTGTTCGGTATCTAGGCTGTTCATGTCTACCTTAAAGTTCAGGTCTGTTTTTAATTTACCCGTGTACACTTCACCCCGTTCTACCGGCATCATTTTAGGAATAGAAGCCAAATCAAAATCCATTTTAAAGTTACCCGTCATCGTAGGGTTTGTCCCTGTTTTTTTGACTAATAAAGACAAATCAAAAAAGTTATCGGCTAACTCTAGGTGCGCCTTATTCAAGTTCACTTCCATTCTACCCATGTCAGCGGTTGGAGAGTTTACGTGTAATTCAATACCAATGTTTTCTGCGGTTGCGGGTAAATCTGGATATTGAACCGATCCATTTTTCACCATCAACTCAATAATGAATGCAGGCATCAACTGTTCGTAATAAACTCCTTTAAAATCAGCCGAAAACGACATACTACCGTTCACCTTTACATCTTGATAATCGGCTGTATATGCATTTGGAATTAAAGAAAAAAGCTCTTTAAACGAATTATTCTTGGATGCCATCTTTAAATCCATATCGATAGAATCACCGGGCATAGCCAACCAACCATCTAAAGTAAGCATCAGCGCATTTAATTGAATAAAAGTAGTATCTAACTGGAAGCGCATATTATCCATATCCATCGCTAAATTAATTTCTGAATTAAGTTTCGCTTTTTTCAATAGTTCGTCTCCTTCCATTTTAAAACTTATCGCTTCAATTTGGGTAGATGTTTCTAGAATAAACTCGGTTAATGTGAAATCTCCTTTCCCTTCATGATCTAAGTCTACCATCTCAAAATACATGTCCCCTTGGTGATCATCGTAGATTAAATTAAAATCGTGAATAAAATATCGTTGCAATTTCATTTTGAACTCAGCAGCTTCTTCCACCTCCTCGCGCTCCGTTGTTTCCATCGGTATTTCATTGGTGACTGCAGTAGTAGAATCCTCCGGGAAGGTAATATCATAATTAGCCGCTCCATTTTCTAATACCTTCACATGCACGTTAACACCTGACATTCCAATTTCTATGATCTCCACTTCTCCATTGTAAAGTTTCATTACGTCTAAACTAGTAGTTATACTATTTGCTTCAAAAAGAGTGACCTCAGAGAAATCATCCGTCCCATGAACGGCTAACTCCGTAATTTCAACAGTTAATCTTGGGAAATCTGGAATTAAACTCAAGTCAAAATCACCTAAGGTTACTTCTGCATTGATTGTCTTATTGGCTTCATCTAATGCCATTTGCTGCAATTCAGATTTGAACATCATGGGTATAGCCACCAGGATGCTCATTATTAACAACATTAGAACGCCTAGAATTATTAGGAACTTTTTCATAGTGATTGACTGAGGTTTATTTTTCAAAATTAACGTAGTTTTTGAAATACAAAACTTATTTTAAATGAATACCGAAATCATTGAATTAACCCTATTTTTGAAAAATATATTGATAGCAAAGCAGATGAAGAACTACTTAAAAACAAGAGTCTATAATTAACCACTTATTTAACGCGTAACAAAAAGCAAGCAGATGAAGATATTAATTTTTGGAGCATCCGGTTTAGTTGGGGGGAATATGCTACAGTATTTCAAAACTAAACCAGAAATAGAGGTCGTTGGAACTCATTTTTCTTTCGAAACAGAAAACACCGTTCCATTCAATACCTTAAATCTTGAATTAGAGTCTAATTTTGATGTTTCTAGCTTTAACCCAGATCTCATTATTAATTGTGGCGCTTTAACTTGGGTAGATTACTGTGAAGAAAACGAAGAGGAGAGTTATCAAAAAACGGTAGTTTCTACCATAAATACGCTGAAAATTGCCCAACAACATAAGGCGAAGTATCTTTATATAGGTACTGATTATGTTTTTGATGGCGAAAATGGTCCGTATACAGAAACAGCCGAAGTCAACCCGTTAAATATTTATGGTCGCCATAAATTAGAGGCCGAGAACCTAGTGTTGAATACCACTAAAGATTCGTTATCATTAAGAATAACCAATGTATACGGTAATGAGTTGCGAGATAAAAACTTTGTTTCAAGGTTATATAAATTAGCCAAGTCTGGAGAAAGTCATCATTTAAAATTACCCTACGACCAATATGCTACACCTGCAAATGCTTTAGACATCGCAAAAGCAGCTTATTTGTTGTTACGAGATCAAAAATCCGGAATTTATAATATTGCCTCAACCGATTTTGTTAACCGAATGCAATTAGCTCAATTTGTGTTAAAGACATGTAGCGAACATAAAATAACACTTGAACCAATCAGTACCAGGGAGTTAAATCCTCCGGCAAAAAGACCTTTAACGGGAGGATTAATTACGGCTAAGTTTTTATCAGAATATCCTGATTTTGAATTTTCGAATGTAAATGACTTTTTAACCGAAAAGATCAAATAATGGCTGCTTTTCGCCATTAACGTTTAGTTTTCATTAAAAACGCGTGAAAAACGAGTCCATCTCTAGCTATAGAGTTTCATAAACTTTGTTACCTTTAGGCACTAATTATACATTAATCTGACTTGGTGTTTCAAGTCTTAAAAATATTTTGAATTATGGGAAAAGGTGATAAAAAATCGGCAAAAGGAAAACGGATAATTGGTTCTTCTGGTGTTTCGAGACAAAAGGTTAAAAGCACTTATGTTGCACCTACAACTCCCGTAAAAAAAGCGGCCGCTAAAGAAACAGAGGATGCTCCTAAAAAAGCAGTCGCTAAAAAACCTGCGGCTAAAAAAGCAGCTCCAAAAAAAGCAGCCACTAAAAAACCAGCTGCCGAAAAATAATAAATAGAATTATTTAAGAAAGAGTGTAATCGTTTGATTGCACTCTTTTTTTTGCTCTGAACTTTTTTAAAATAGCTACACTATTTTCACCTTCATTCTCCAAGCCAAGAAGATATAGCACCTGTTTACTCTGTTGAACCACTGGCACATCGGGTACTCCATGATCTCGTAAGAAATGAAAATACTTCATGACCATAAACAAGTTGAACCAACGGTAAAATCGTTTAATAAAACTCCCCTTATCAGTCGTATAATCTTTAATCTCTGCTATGGTTTCCGTCCAATTTACACTCTCTAAAAAACGAAACGTTAATTCATCCGCAATTTCAACTTCCTTTTCATACAAATCATCTACCTGAGACAAAAAGACTTTTAAGCGTTTAAAACTTTCAAAAGGGGCCGTAAAATATGTGTTATCTTCCTTTTCCGTCATTTCACTCATCGCTCTTCCTGTACCAAAAGGAACTCGAAATGATTCTCTAGCAGAAGGATAAACCGTGGCAGAGGTTATGGCAGAAATTTCACCCGCCATCATAAGTTTTAGCATAAACCAAAAGTCTTCCCCAGCTTTACGTCTATTCATTCCTCCCTGAGCCACATAAGCGTTACGTGTAACTGCCATAGATGAACCAACTGTAAATTCGGCTTGCGGGTGTCTTGCATATACCAATGCCGCTTGGTAATACCTTAAGTGTAATTCGTACTGGATAATACCTTCGTTTAAAAAAGTAGATTGGGTAGAAATGGGATGTTCAAAATTCACCGAACAAGCCAATGATTTTGGATTCTCTTTAAAGTGCTTTACACATGTAATTAAATAATTTTCAGAACAGGTGGCATCTGCATCAAAACAGGCAATAATAGGATTTCCATACACGCTCTTCTGTAAACGCACCACCGCTTCATCCATGGCGATTTTACGTGCCAACCCTGCACCAGCATGCTTTTTAGGTAATTCAATAGGAATCGAAACTAAAAACTGTAATCCATCAACACTATTCTCAATAGCCCATTGCTGCGCCTTTTCACTAATCCGTTTATTTGCTTCTTTTAAAAATTCTTCGGCCTGTATCGGATGATTAATAATGACCACGACCTCTACTCCAACCGATGGTAAATCACACGATTTCAAACTCTGTAAGGAGACTAACAAATCTTCTTCAGCATAGGCCGGAATAGTAATGACCAAACCAACATCTTCTGCTAGAGTATTCTTAAAAACAGGAGGCAAAAAAGTCTGCCTAGCTATGTACTTTTCAATATTAGTCATTAAGGAGCTACACGATACTTTTTCCAACCAGCACCCTCTTTTTCAAAGATGATACGATCATGTAATCGAGCAGGACGCCCTTGCCAAAATTCAAAATTCCTTGCTTCAATAAAGTACCCCCCCCAGTGCGGAGGTCTGGGAACATCTTGACCTTCAAACTTTTTAGTGTAATCGTTCACTAAGTTTTGCAATTCGCCTCGGTTGGCAACCATTTCACTTTGAGCTGAGGCCCAAGCACCAATTTGACTTTCTCTAGGTCGTGCTTTAAAGTATCTATCACTTTCTTCCTCCGAAAGCTTAGTCACAATTCCTTCCATTCTGACCTGTCGTTCCATTTCACTCCAAAAAACATTTACCGAAATATGAGGATTTGCTAACAAATCATGCCCTTTTCGGCTATCATAATTGGTGTAAAACTTAAATCCTTTTTCCGTAAGTCCACGGTTATACACCACCCGTGATGATGGTTTCCCATCCACAGAAACGGTAGAAACTACCATTGCTTTTGGATCCAATACTTGCGCACCAACAGCCTCTTCTAACCATTTGGCATATAATTCTATTGGACTATCACCGGCCGCCTCTTCATTTAAAGCTTGCGAAGTAAATTCATGCCTAATTTGATTTAGGTAATTCGAAACATCTTCAATCATTTGAATTAATTTTAAAAGTACGTTGATGATATAAATAAGCGGGTATCAAAATAAGAGCCAACACCGGATGAATAAGCACTCTTCGGGTATAAAACAAGAATTGATAATTATCTGGATTCCCAATAAACAGTAGTATTAACAAAATAGGAGACAACAACAAGAACATACCCCCTAAAATAATAGCCGTTAATTTAACAAGATCTATCTTTTCAAATATGATATGAACAATAAACAACGTTAATAGAGTATTTGTTCCAAAACGGAAGAACAAAGAGATCATAAATTTCCAATAAATGATATCGGGTAATTCTTGAATTTGGTAATCCCCTTGATGAAAAAAATGAATTAATGGGTCATAAAATATTCGACTACTGGCAAAACGAACCATCACGAAGCCCAATAACCCAATAACTGCTAGCCATTTATGTTTATGCATCCTTTTCTTTTATTGAGAAATATTTCACCCAAATTACCCATAAAATGAACGTAGTGCCATAAATTACTCCGGGAAACACATAATCATGCGCCATATTTGTCCAATTTGGATAGTATAAAATAATCATACTGATCAAATAAATCCGCACTAAATTAGCGAAATAAATAATCAGCAAACCTAAAGGAGCAAACCATAACACATCTCTTTTTCGTCCTTTAAAAGCACCTAAAAATGCTAGAAAAAGAATCATTATACTTACAGCGTTACAGCCTTCAACAAGTAATACAATGGTGATTCCAGTATATCTAATTTGTGCTAAAGGACTGATATCGGAATAGGTACACGAAATTTCAGGCAAGCTAACCGACAACATAGAAGCTACTTGTTCTGTGACCATTCGGGTTATCCCATCTAATTGAATCGAGTACTGGTTTAAGAACACATTATACCCAATTAACCCAATCAAATACACGACAAAAAACCGAAGTAAAAAGACCCAAACCGATTTGTATTTCCTCAATAATTCCACGAAAACAAATGTATTTTAAATCTGTAGGATTTCCGCTCAAATTTGGTGGAAAAAAAGGACATATTGAAGAAAATAAAACCTAGTTTTTAAACGCTTTCCTATTATTTTTGTCTCATGGAAAAGCAATTACCAAAAGACTATAAAATTCAGCTAGCATTTGATACTCCACATGAGTGGGTAGAAGCTGCATTAAATAACTTTGATACGTTTTTAATTGACCATGCCGATAATGAGCGTAAAGCTTCTAACATGGCACTGGGCTTTATTGCTAAAGCTCCTGAAAAAGTAGAAATTATACCCGACCTTATTGATATTGCTTTGGAGGAATTAGTTCATTTCAAGCAAGTGTTTAAAATCATGATGAAACGGGGTTTAGCTTTTCCTAAACAAATTGAAAAATACGATTATGTTAACCGTTTAATTAAATCGTGTCGCTCTGGTTGGAGAGAACGTTTTTTAGATCGTTTATTAATCGCATCTATTGTGGAAACGAGAGGAGCTGAAAGATTTAGATTAATTTCTGAAAATCACCCAGAGCCAGAAATGGAAGCTTTTTACACGATGTTATATAAAAGTGAAGACCGTCACGGAAACATTTTTGTAGAAATGGCAATGATTTATTACGAAAAAGATGAAGTAATGACACGTTTAGAAGAAATGGTTCAAATTGAAGCCGAAATTTGTGCTTCTTTACCGTTTAGCGGGTTAGTACATTAATTAACAAACACTATATTTTCTTATGTCGTTTTCAAATTTAGGACTTAGTCCATCACTCGTTAAGGCGTTAGAAGGTCAAAATTATTCTCAGCCCTATCCAATTCAAACCAAAGCCATTCCTACCATTTTGTTTGGTAAGGATGTTTTAGGAATTGCTAAAACAGGATCGGGAAAAACAGCGAGTTATGTTTTGCCATTGCTGATGTTAGCGCAAAGTCGACAAGAAAATAAAGCCCGTCATATTTCTACTCTAGTAATGGTACCTACCAGAGAACTAGCTATTCAGGTCAAAGAGGTTTTTCAAACTTTAGGTGCCTTTTTACCCGAACCAGTTAAAGCCATGGCTGTTTTTGGTGGGGTTTCCATCAACCCACAAATGAAAGGTTTATTTGGAGTTGATGTATTGGTTGCCACTCCGGGCCGTTTATTAGAATTAGTAGAAAATAAAGCCGTTCATTTAAGTACCGTGAAAACGTTGGTATTAGATGAAGCGGATAAATTATTAAGTTTAGGTTTTCAAGAAGAAATGGAAAGTATTTTTTCCTTACTTCCTAAAAAGCGACAGAATTTGTTGTTCTCTGCTACTTTAGATGAACATGTTGAAAACATTAATAAACTTATTTTAAATAATCCTCAAGTAATTAATGTCGCCCCTGTTGAAAAAGAGGATGAATTAGAATTGATTAATCAAACTGGATATTTTGTTAGCGAAGAAAACAAGGGTCCTTTATTACGTCATTTAATTGCAGAGAAAGAAATGGACCAAGTCTTGGTTTTTGTTTCTTCTGTTTTTAAAGCAGATAACCTGGTAAAAAAATTACGTAAAAACAATATTCTGGCGGCAGCTATTCATGGTAAAAAGAGCCAAGGCTCTCGTACCGATTCGTTATTAAAGTTCAAAAACAAAAACATTCCTGTTTTAATTGCAACGGACCTACTGGCACGTGGTATTGATATTGAGTTTTTACCCTTTGTGATTAATTACGAATTACCCCGCTCACCAAAAGATTTTGTTCATCGTATTGGTAGAACAGGTCGTGCCGAGAATTCAGGTGAAGCCATTACATTTGTGACCCCAGAAGACGCACATCATTTTAAAATCATTCAGAAAAAAATGAAGAAACGGGTGGATATGGTGGATAGTGATAGTTTAAATTTATTCTAAAACATTTACCACATCCTATGACCAAACTACAAGGCTAAAAACGCGTTTATTTTTTGCTGAAGTATTCTGGAATCAATCCTTTAATTTTTGCTAAAGTTTCCGCTACCGTTAGTTCACTCATTCCTCCTGCAGCGTTTGCATGACCGCCTCCATTAAAGTGATCTCCTGCAAATACGTTTACCGGATTTTGTTCTCCTTTTGATCGGAAAGAAATTTTCATTATACCATCCCGTTCAGAAAACACAATGGCAGCTACCATTCCTTTTATAGATAGCGCGTGATTGGCTAAGTTATCGGTATCTCCTTTTTCATAATGATACTCCGCTAATTCTTCTTTGGATAAAGAAATAATAGAAACACCATAGTCTTCTAAAATCTCTAACTTCTGGCTAATGGCGTATCCCTGTAACCGTAATCTACTTGCCGTATTCGTATCATTCAACTTTTCATGAACCAGATGATGGTGTACGCCACCTTTTAATAGTTTAGCTAAAACTTCATGTGTACGAGGCGATACGGAAGGAAATCTAAAGCTTCCGGTATCTGTAAGAATCCCTAAATATAATGGAACTCCAATTTTATCGTCTAACAACGCTACGTTTCCTGATTGCTCTATCAACTCTACGATCAATTGAGAGGTAGACGAAGCTGAAGTATCAGAAACGGTTATATCTGGAAAGTCTTCTGGATTTAAGTGATGATCAATCATTACTTTTTTTGCCGTAGACTCTTCTAATAAAACTTGCATTTCATTATCTAACCGATACGTTGCATTATAGTCTAAACAAAATATCAAATCTGCCTTTACCAATTCAGCAGTCACCTTCTCTGGGGTTTCACTCATCAACACAATAGGCGTGGTATCTAACCAATACAAATAATCGGGAGCTGGGTCGGGATGACACACCACGGCTTTTTTTCCTAGTTTCTCAATAAAATGTAACAAACCTAATGAACTACCTACAGAATCGCCATCGGCAGACTTGTGAGCGGTAATTACAATATTAGTGGCACTTAATATGGCTGATTCTATTTGCTTAAAAGTATTCATTGCAGATGTATGTTACCTATTATTTATTGCGTTAGTCCGTGTAAATCACGTTCTATATAATGGACGCCAAAGGTGACCTATTTTTAGAATTAAGGCTAATTCAACACCTATAAAATTGAATTAATATTTATCCTTAAATCCATCGATTATAAAACTACAGACTTTTTTTTGCCCTTTATTCCAAACAAGGGCCTTCGTTCGATTCAATTTTAGAGTTTGTTCATCTATTTTAATCAAAAAAATAATACCCCCAAAAAATAGCCATTAAAAAAAGTGGTGTTCACTGCGCTTATTGCTCTTACCATTAAAAACTATACCCTAGAGCTAAAGAAGACTTCACAAACCAACCGACATTATTATATCCTCTAAAATCGTATTGTGCATTCGCTAAACCATAATAATCCTCGAATTCGCCATGAATTTCAGAAATATAAACTCCCCCTCCAAAATCAAAACGCAAGAATATTTTTTCTGAAGGTTTATACGTGAAACCATACGCAATCAAATTCCCCAAAAAGAACTCGCTAGATTGATCCGAATACGATTGGTAACCGCCATTAGCAGGATCATAGTAGGTACCCTCCCATTGATTATTATAGATATAAAATGCCATTTCATATTTAAAATACAAGTCAAACCTCTTACTCGAAGTGGGTAAGTTATAAAAGTACCCTAGGGATACACCCGACAAGGAAAAACTTTTTGGGTTATTAACCGCCTCACTTGACCACATATGAAATAAAGGAGCCACTTTAAATTGATGTCTACCCAAAGATACCAATACCCCAAATTGGAGATCTACCCGCTGTGATAAGCCAATCATAACGTAGGTTCCGCCACCATCAATTGACCAATCTAGGTTCCCTTTATTTTTTTCATCCTGTGCATTCAAATGCAGTGCAAATGCACCTAACAAAAAGCTTAGTGTAATTATTTTAAGCATTATTTCATTTAAAAAGTTCCGTCATAACATTACCTGCAGGATAACTCATTTCTACCCCAAGTAAATGTGCCACCGTTGGTACCACATCAATTTGTTCTCTCAAAGTGTTTTTAAGAATTACATTCGCATTAAAATCTGGCCCGTAAGCAAAAAAGTTTAAGTGAGTACATCCATGACATTTATCACCATGTTCTTTAAAACCACTAGCAACCCCGTCTAAATGTCTACCATGATCATTTGTCATGATTACCGTAGTTTCGTCTTTATAATGAGGTAAAGAATCAACCAGGTTGACTATCTCAAATAGCAGACTATCGGTAATAGTCGTATTTTCCAAATATTTTTGCCAGCTACCCGAATGCCCTGCCAGGTCAGCACCGCTTAGGTTCACAAATAATAAGTGGGGTTTATACAGAGTCATCACCTCTTTTACTCGCTCAAAGGTTTCTACATCCTTTCGATTAACTGCATCTGTTGTCGGTAGGTACGTGTTTCGCCAATCTATATTCGAACAATTGCCTAGAGTTTCAAGCTTCTTTTTACTTGTAATTATCCAAGCTTTTGAGGGCATTTCTTGCCTAGCAGCGAGCCAATATTGTAGAATAGAGGGGTAGCTTGGATATTGCAACCCATTATTATTCATCACCTCATATACACCTGTAATTAAAGCCGTATGACCGGAAATAGTTTTTGTATTACCCAAATTATAAAACTCTTGATTTATTATTCCCTTGAGAGAAAGTTTGTTTGCTAAAAAAGGGATGTATTTCTTTTCGGGATGCCCCCATGTTTCACTATAACGGGTTCCATCAATTATCACAACAACAACGTTCTTGGTTTTGAATTTTGTTTCTTTTAAGCGATAATCAGTTGAGAAAGGCTTCTCACACCCTTCAAAACTTAAAATAAAACAAACTAAAATGGACACTTTGAAAACTACTTTCATCCTACCTTCTATTATGTTGTTTTGACTAATTCTAATGTAAAAAACTATTTACTTGATTTCAACTACTTTTTTCTTAATTAAAAAACTCAGGTGATTCAATTCTATAATCAAAATGACTGAGGTCACAAGCTACATTACTTTGCCTCAAAAAACGATAAAGGATATCAATACTTTTGTTTGGCCATGGTTAGCCAAGTGCAAATAACTCAATAGGCAGAAATACACCCTTTTTATTTACTTTACATAAGAACAGAAAAAGCATCACCGTCAATTTAAAACTAAATGACAAACTACTCTTGCTAAAAACAATAAGTCAACAAGAATACGGCCCCGCTTTATTTTAGGCGGTACTCAAACAATAATTCAAAGCTCTAGATCATTACATATGAACGCCTACCCACATACACTTTCTAAATCTCACCCGTTATCTCGACTTTTCTAAGTATCCAAATACCATCCAAAGCCACTCTGTATAAAACAATACTTTCCTTTCCTAAAAATTATGTACTTTTAGAAGTAAATAATTTAATTAAATTTTCAGCGCGTTATTTTTAAGCTTTTATGTCCCTATTTATTTTTTTTCAAAACAGCACTTATGAAAGGAATTGTATTTACTGAATTTTTAGAACTAGTCGAAAATCAATTTGGATTAGAAATAGTTCAACGGATAATTGATGAATGTGAACTCGATACAGAGGGAATTTATACCTCCGTTGGTACATACAGTCATAAAGAAATGTTTAAAATGGTTGGGAAATTAGCTGAAATACAAGATATTCCAGTCGGCAAATTATTAACTACTTTTGGTGAGTACTTCTTTATCACGTTAAGCAATGATTACCCGCAATTTATGAAAAAATCAAGTTTATTTGTTTTTTTAGAAGATATCGAAAAATATATCCATCCAGAAGTTTTAACCTTATATCCAGAGGCTGAATTACCTCGTTTCAAATCAGAAATAAAAAGTAAAAATGTGATGATATTAAATTATATATCGTCAAGAAAATTATCTGATTTGGCCATTGGTATGATAAACGGTGCCTCGAAATATTTTAACGAGGAAGTTGATATCTTAAAAATAAATGAAGAAAATGATGGGCAAAATGTAATTCTAAAAATCAAAAAACTTTGATATTGTTATGGAGATTGAATTACTTAAAAAAGCATTAAAAAGAGAAAGAATCGCGAGAAAAGAGGCGGAGCGTATAGCAGAGCAATTAATTAAGAACAAAAGTTTAGAGTTAAATAAGACCATTGATGAATTAGCTTTTACGAACAAGGAACATACTTTTCAAGATAAGGAAAAAGAAAAGCGAGCAGAAGAATTAGCCATTGCCAACACTGAACTTGCCTTTCAAAATAAGGAAAAAGAAAAAAGGGCAGATGAATTAGCCATTGCCAATAAAGAACTTGCCTTTCAAAACAACGAAAAAGAAAAAAGGGCAGATGAATTAGCCATTGCCAATAAAGAACTTGCCTTTCAGAACAACGAAAAAGAAAAAAGGGCAGATGAATTAGCCATTGCCAACACCGAACTTGCCTTTCAGAACAACGAAAAAGAAAAAAGGGCAGATGAATTAGCCATTGCCAACACCGAACTTGCCTTTCAAAATAGAGAAAAAGAAAAAAGGGCAGAAGAATTAGCCATTGCCAACACCGAACTTACCTTTCAAAATAAAGAAAAGGAAAAGCGTGCCGAAGAATTAGGCATTGCCAATACTGAACTTACGTTTCAAAATAAGGAGAAACAAAACCGAGTAAAAGAATTAGCCGTTACTAATAGTGAGAAAGAAAAACAAGCCAATGAATTAATCCTTGCAAAGAAAGAACTTGACTTTCAAAACGAGCTCACCAAGACTCGAATAGAAACAGAATCAGTTGCCAAAGAATTGCGTCAATTTATTGAAACCGCAAACGCCCCTATTTTTGGAATAGACAATAAAGGACTAGTTAACGAATGGAATCAGACTTCTGAAAAAATAACAGGTTTTACCAAAGAAGATGTTTTAGGAAAAGATCTGGTTAAAACATACATCACCGAAGATTACCGAAAATCAGTAAAAAAAGTTCTAGATAATGCTTTACTTGGAGAAGAAACCGCCAACTACGAGTTTCCGCTATTTACCAAAGGTGGACTTCGCGTAATGGTGTTATTAAACTCCAGCACACGAAGAAATGCGGAAGGGAACATTGTAGGCGTACTTGGAGTGGGACAAGATATTTCGAAAATGGATAAACTTAGAACAGCCTCTGAATCCATTGCCAAAGAATTGCGTCAATTTATTGAAACCGCTAATGCTCCTATTTTTGGAATAGATAATAAAGGATTAGTTAACGAATGGAACCAAAGTGCTGAAAAAATCACTGGTTATACAAAAGAGGATGTACTAGAAAAGGATCTAGTTGAAACATATATCACCGAAGATTACCGAGAATCGGTAAAAAAGGTACTTGACAATGCTTTGCTTGGGCTAGAAACCGCTAACTATGAGTTTCCGCTATTTACCAAAGGTGGACTTCGCGTAATGGTATTATTAAACTCCAGCACACGAAGAAATGCAGAAGGTGAAATTGTTGGTGTACTTGGTGTAGGTCAAGATATTACCATTCTTAACGAATATAAAGAAGACTTAGAGTCCAAAATAAAATACCGAACGCAAAAACTTGAAGAGTCCTTAGAACGAGAAAAAGAATTAGGCGTGCTAAAAACTCGGTTTGTATCTATGACATCGCATGAATTCAGAACCCCACTCACCTCTATAAATGCTACTTCTGATGTTATTCTTAGATACTACGATAAGTTGAGTAGGGAAGAGATTAATCAGCGCTTAGAGAAAATTAAAAGAGAGGTGAAATATATGGTCATTATGCTCGAAGAAATTTTAATTATTGGGAAATCAGACTCTCAAAAATTAGACTTTAATCCAGAGATTTTGGATATTATTTCTCTTATTAAGAATATAGTTGCAGAATACCAACTCAGTGAATCCGAAAAGAGAACCATAATCTATGATGTTTCTTTGCCAGTGATCATATTACAGGTAGATAAAAAATGGATAAAACATATTGTAATTAACCTGCTTAGCAATGCCATAAAATATTCAGAAGAAGGTACAAAAATTGAAATTTGTATAAAAAAAGAATCCTCGAGAGTTTGTTTTTGTTTTACAGATTATGGTATTGGTATTTCAAAAGAAGATATTATTCTTTTGCATGAGCCTTTTCATAGAGGTAAAAACGTGGGTGAAATTTCAGGTACAGGTTTAGGATTAACCGTTTTAAAAAAGGCATTGGATTTACATCAAGGGAAAATAGAAGTGAACAGTGAAATTGGAAAAGGCTCCAATTTCAGAATTCTATTACCTTTAAAAAAACAAGAAGCATGAAAAAATGTAAAGTTTTAATTATTGAGGATACGAAGAATATTCGGGATGAGCTCAGAGACATCTTACTTTTTGAGGGAATGAACGTATGTACTGCTGATAATGGTAAAGAAGGAGTAATTAAAGCAAAAGAAAATTTACCTGACCTTATTTTATGCGACATTATGATGCCCGAAAAAGATGGTTTTGAAGTATATGAAGAAATTAAAAAAACACCTACCCTTAAACACACCCCTTTTATCTTCTTGACAGCAAAAGCTACTGCTGAAGACCTAAGGAAAGGCATGATACTTGGCGCAGACGACTATATTTCAAAACCATTTAATATCGAATTGCTCGTTAAATCCATTAAAACTCGTTTGTATAAAGAGGCAAAAAGAAAACAATCAGAAAAGAATAATCTCGAGACCTTACAATACAATATTAGCAGCACTATTCCACATGAGTTACTTACTCCTCTTAACGGTATTATTGGGCTATCAAGCCTAATGAAAGACTCTAACTTCAATATAAATGAACAAGAATTCAAAGATTTTGCTTCCGGTATTTATGAATCTGGT
Source organism: Salibacteraceae bacterium (assembly GCA_047610145.1). GTDB lineage: Bacteria > Bacteroidota > Bacteroidia > Flavobacteriales_G > Salibacteraceae > CAJXZP01. Next base: position 27,866 of record JBLFZF010000036.1, read on the forward strand.
AATCGACTTTTGAGCACTTTACAAAAGTTTATTTATTATACTGAAATTGAACTACTCCTCAACAATGAGGAGAAAAAAGCGGCTTTAAAAAAAGAAATCACTACAGCAGGTGAACATGAAATAGAAAAACAATCTCAAATTACCACTAAAAAATTCAACAGAGAGTCAGACATTGAATTACACCTAAAGCCCTTCAATACTAAAATAACTTCTTTTCATTTTGAAATTATTATGGCTAATGTACTAGATAATGCCTTTAAGTTTTCAAAAAGCGGAGATACAGTTATAGTAAAGGTCGAGTTAGATAATTCTCATGTACATATTACCGTTGCTGATAATGGTATCGGATTCGATGAAGTAACGCTTGACGAAATTGGAGCGTTCACACAATTTAATAGATCAAAAATGGAACAACAAGGTTTAGGCCTGGGATTAATAACCAGTAAAAAGCTTATGAAATTCTATGAAGGAGAAATAACTATACTTAAAAATAAGCCCAAAGGCAGTCGTGTTAAATTGTCTTTCTTGGTAGCTGAATAAATTGCATAGACCTAGTATATTCTAGTATAACTAACTCATACATTTAAATAGAAGGTAGTCCGTTGTGTGAAATATTTTAGCTAAACAAA
>JBLFZF010000037.1:0-28477 GCA_047610145.1 Salibacteraceae bacterium
CTCTATAGATTTAGTTGTATTGGAGATTTTCCATTCTCTTTTCTGGGGCAATCCCCTATTCTTCTATTTAAAGAAAGAGCTGGTCAATATTCACGAATTTGAGGTAGATCAAGAAATGTATAAAACGCACAAAACAAACTACATGCGTCATTTATTGAAATATGCTTTGGGTTCTGTGGATTCTCATTATTTATTAACGAGTCCGTTTTACAACCGACTCACCATTACTAAAAGAATTCAAACGATGAAAAATAATAAGAATAAAAACAACTTTTGGTTATTACTAACCATACCCGCACTAGCTATAGGAATAAATATCATTTCTTGTGAGAACCAGTCCATTAAAGAAGAGCCTAAAAAAAATTACACTCAAGTTTTACAAGGTCAAAAAGATGCAGGTATTGAGCTTGACGCTTCCAACCAGAATAAACAACCAGAATTTAAAGGTGGCGTTGAAGCCATGTACAAATTCTTAGGCGAAAACGTAAATTATCCAGAGTCTGCCAAAAACGAAAAAGTAGAAGGCAAAGTACTCATTAACTTCACAGTCAATCTAGATGGCACAGTTGCTTTTGTAAAAGTATTGAAAGGTATATCAAAAGAATTAGATGATGAAGCGGTGAGAGTGGTTAAAACATGCCAAAATGGAATCCTGCGGAAATAGATGGGAAGCCAGTTTCCAGTCAAATGACTTTACCCATCATGTTTGCTTTAGATTAAACAATCTTAAAGTGGAGGCTCAAGTAAAAATCCTTCACTTTTTTATATTATTCCCTTTACTATATTGTTTTCATAATTAATATCACTTTTGGTAGATGGCATCTAATTATCGTATGGTCTCTATAAAGATCGTAAACGCAGTAATAGGTCGCCCTCCTATGCGCTTTAAAAAAAAGAAGGTGAAATATAATTGCTGTGATAATATATCTAAAAAAGGGCGTTACTGTAAGAGCTACCCTTTAATTTACTAACCTCGTTGCCCACAACTAACTTCAGAAAGGTAAATTACAAAAACTTTAAAAAGAGGTTACCGTTTTTGCCTATGACAAACAAAACTACCTATTTTTAGGTATTGTAAACCCTGATTACTAACTGTTTATTTGTAGTATGGTAATGTATCACCGTAAGGCATCAAAGGATATCGTAAATCAAGTACTTGGTTTTACTCCTAAACGTGCGAAAAAGAAAAAGTCGGAGTGCTGTGATAAAATTGGCCGCAAGGGTAAGTATTGCAAAAGCTGTCCGCTTATGTGTTCGTCACTCTAGTTAACTCTAATTATTACTTCACGGTTTTTTTACTGAAAAAATATTCATTGGGTTCAAGGTATCTTGATCCACCGTTTTCTCCCAAATCATGCCATTTTTCTTAGCTACAATTTCTGAAGCTATATTTTCTACGTGAACCATAGACATTAATACTTCCGCAAAGCCACCTTTAAAAGCTTTATCCTTACACTTTTGAGCGGCTTCAGATGCATAGCCCCTACCCCAATACTTTGGCAAGACAGAATATCCAATTTCCATTCTTTGCTGTCCTTCTAAATCTTGAATTAGCAATCCGCATTGTCCAACTAGTTCCCCAGTTGTCTTTAGCACCAACACATTCAAGCCACCTAAATCATTTTCATACCTATTCAACACCTTATCAAACCACATTTGACAAAGCTCCTTTTGACTTAGACTTTCATCCATCCCTAAAAAACGAGCCACATTCTTAGCCGCAAATAGTGGCAACCAAGCCTGAAAATCATCTGGAGAAAGTAATCTAAACCGCAACCTTTCGGTTTCTATATTTGGTAACAAGTACTTCAATTACGATTTTGATTTATGAACATATGCCTCTCCCTCCTGAAGGTCAAAGAATGCATCAGCCAGCTCCTTTGGAGGAAAAGTTAACTTACGTATTTTCAAATCCATCCATGCTCCAAATACGGTTACCTGAGCTGCCTTTTCACCTTGTTTATTAAAAATTTCATGGTGTATAGTCCATTTAGAACCATCTGCTGGCATTTCTCCTTTTAAAACGTTTACAGTTACCACATCATCAGGCTTCAACTCGCGCAAAAAAGTACATTCTTCTTTAAATAAAATGGGGCCAATCGCTAGCTTCTCTAATTTACCCGCATCATAACCAGTACTGGTAATAAAACTTACCCGAGTAAAAGCACAGTAATCGTAATAGGCAGAATGACGAACATGACGGTTTTGGTCTACATCAGACCATCTTACTTGTATTTCTTTAGTATATTTAGACATATATATTTTATAGATTTACATTAAAACCCCATTTTCATCTGGAGTTATTACGTGTGGAATATTTGTTTCTTCTACCAACTCTTTCAGGTTAATTTCAATGGTTCTACAAATAGCAGTCATTGGAATATCAGAAGCTCTATTCATAAATGGATCTTGGAGAAAAAAAGCGATATTCTCTAACATATTAAAGAAAAAAGACACCAATAAACAGATCACAATGACAAAAGGTCCGGTAGAATACAACATGCCAAAAGGAAGCATGACAGAGTAAATAATTAACCCTATATGAGTATAGAAACGATATTGCGTAGGAAAAACCGTGTATTTGATCCGTTCTGCTTTCCCCATATGGTCGCCTAAATTTTTCAAGGTTTGATCTAACGCTACCATTTGAAAAGAATCTATTTTTTCATATCGCTTCAGCTGCGATAATAGCTGAGTCATGAACTTCAAAATCTCGTTAGGCTTGTTGTTTTTAGTCGAAATAGAAACCACTTCTTCTGCCGAGAGAAACCTAGCGTACTCTTGGGTACCCTCTAAAGAACGCAATGAATTTTTCAAGGATAAAGTCCACGCTATTTGATAATTAGCCATTTTCTTAATCTCTACCGACACCTCATCCTCCCCTACAAAACCAATAAGTTGCCGAATTAAGGTACGGCTATCATTCACTACACCTCCCCAAATTTTTCGTCCTTCCCACCACCGATCATACGATGCAGAAGTTCGAAAACCTAAGAGTAAAGCAACCGCAAAGCCCAACACCGTTGCAATAGACATTTTAATATCTAAGTCTTTAAACCCTAAATATTGGTACCCTACATAAATAGCCGTAACGTATGGTCCATACCATGCTAATTGGGGTCCAAAAGCATTAAACAAGGCAGAAAAAGAACGTGTGTTTTTTGTATACATACAGGATTTGTTGTGCTTAGTTATTTTTCAATATTATGATTAATTTCTTGTTTATATAAACATTTTCGCGACCAATTTTCTCGGACGTAATTACCCCAATTTTTTCTAGGCTATTTAAATATCTCGATACGGCTTTTCTTTCCACATTTAGTTTTTTAACCACCTATTCAATTTTTGAGTAAGGCTGTTCAAATAGCAATTCAATAAGTTCTTTTCGGTATATTTTTGGTTCTTTAAGCTGCACAAAATCAATTGTTTCCAAAAGTAAACTGTTCATTTATTTTATGAATCGTTCTGTTGGATGTTATTTCAATTGCCTTCAATTTGTATAGGATGTATTCCTCCCATTCGTCAGATTTGTTTACCTTATTAAGAATAAGGTAATAGTCCTGTTTATTTTCATTTATGTAAGAACTTAAATATAAGATTGGAATGTCCAGGAGCATTAACAATTCGTTCAATTTGAACAGTTGAATCTACTTCTCTTTCAATATTCAGTTGAATAAACTTAACTTCTTCATCTTTCAAAAAAGGCCTAAATTCTATTTCAACAATACGCAAAAAGGGATTTTCCCTATTAAAGAATATTTGAACTTTCTCAAGTTCTTTATTTATTATCAGGGTCTTGGGAGTCATACTATTTATCTTTTTAACATTACTGTATCCATACTTACATAATTAGTGAACATTTCTAATTCCGTGACTTCGTTAAAATACTCAATATCAACTAAAAACCACTGGTAGCCAACTTAAATTCAATATACGGTAATTCATTAATCGCACGCATAAAATCATTATTAGCTTCTACGGTAAACTGACGCACGGCAGCATTAATTTTAATTTGTTTTCCTTCATGCTCGGTAAAAAACTGAAGGTTGATCTTTGTTTTACCTGGATTATTCGTAAACAACGCCTCCAAGTCATCTAATAAAGGGGTATTCAAGCCATCCATATCTACCAAAATATTCAAGTTTTTGGCAAATTTTTCACGAACCTGATCTAAAAACTCCATTTGCGTAATTTTTAATCGTGGCTCGCCATCTGGAATCCAAGAAGGCACATTAAACCTACCTTGAAAAAATAAATACAAGTTTTTATGAAAGTACTCCTTGAATTTCAGGTAGTCTTCTTTAAAGAATCGCACTTCCATACTCCCGGTATAATCAGATATAGTCAATATACCCCAAGGGTTTCCGTTTTTAGCCACCATGTGTTTAAAGTCGGTGACCATTCCCCCCATTCGTAAATCTTGACCTACGATATTTTTATCAGGATTTTGCATTTTATCGACAGAAATATTACAGAAATTATCGATATCGACTTTGTAATCATCCAGTGGGTGACCAGATATATAGACCCCAACCACCTCTTTTTCTCTATTGAATTTCTCCAATATCATCCATTCATCCGCCAATGGAATCACCGGTTCGGGCAATTGAATTTCTGAGCCACCACCAAACAAACTCACTTGCGCAGAGTTGGCATTTTCTTGATGTCTCGCACCAAATTTAACTACGGTCTCTAAAAACGTTCTTCCCTTTTGATCTAACGCAAAGAATTGTTCTCTTTGAATACCCATAGAGTCAAACGCCCCTCCTAAAACTAAAGTCTCAATAGACTTTCGATTAACGGCTCTTAACTCGACTCTTTTTACTAAGTCAAAAATGGACACATAATTGCCATTATCCTCTCGTTCTTTTATTAAAGATTGCACCGCACTCGTACCAATCCCCTTCATAGCTGCTAATCCAAAACGAATAGCACCTTCATTATTTACAGTAAACTTTTGACCAGACTCATTCACATCGGGTCCCATTACGGCTAAGCCCATCCGTTTACACTCATCCATAAACTCTGTTACCTTAGAGATATCATTCAGGTTATGTGTCAATACGGAAGCCATGTATTCAGCCGGATAATTGGCTTTCAAATACCCCGTATGAAATGCAATTACAGAGTAACAGGTAGAGTGCGATTTATTAAAGGCATAGGCGGCAAATGCCTCCCAATCCGTCCATACTTTTTCGGCACTTTTCAAATCATGTCCCCGTTCTTCACAACCGGCTAAAAACAATGGTTTAAGCTCATCAATAAGCTTTCTGTTTTTCTTACCCATTGCCTTTCTCAAGGTATCGGCTTGACCTTTAGAAAAACCCGCTAATTTCTGAGAAAGAAGCATTACTTGCTCTTGGTACACTGTAATCCCGTAGGTTTCGCCCAATAGCTCTTCCATATCATCTAAATCATAGATAATATCTTCTTCGCCATGTTTACGGGCAATAAAGTTGGGAATATATTCAATAGGCCCAGGTCGGTACAGGGCATTCATGGCAATTAAATCATCAAACTTATCGGGCTTAAGCGCCATCAGGTGCTTTTGCATTCCAGGAGATTCAAACTGAAATAAACCTTTCGTTTGACCGCTTTGAAATAACGCATACGTAGTTTCATCATCCAGCGGAATATCATCTGGAACAATAGTTACATCATGCCTACGTTCTGCAATTTTAATGGCATCTTTAATAATACTCAAGGTTTTTAGACCCAAGAAATCCATTTTCAATAACCCGGCAGACTCTACCACCGCATTATCAAACTGCGTTACCCAAAGATCAGAATCTTTAGCTACTGCCACTGGTACATGCTCTGTAATATCACTTGGGGTAATAATCACCCCACAGGCATGAATACCCGTATTACGCATAGAACCTTCTAATGTTCTTGCTTTATTTAAAGCTGCTGCTCTATCGTTATTATCCAGAGAAATCTTTTTCAATTCCTCTGCCATGGCTAAATCTTCTGCTCGAAGTTTACCTTTTAGTTCTTTATCACTGAGTCCGAAAATCTTTTTCAAAGACATCCCAAACGGCACTAATTTCGCAATTTGATCAGAATCAGCTAAGGGTAAATCTAATACACGCGACACATCGCGAATAGATGATTTTGCCGCCATAGAACCATAGGTAATGATTTGGGCTACCTGATTAGCTCCATATTTCTGAACAACATAATCAATCACACGCCCCCGACCTTCATCATCAAAATCAATATCAATATCGGGCATGGAAACTCTTTCCGGATTCAAGAAACGCTCAAAAAGCAAATCGTACTTAATAGGATCTACGTTAGTAATTCCAATACAATACGCCACTACAGAACCCGCTGCCGACCCCCTTCCAGGACCAACAGCAACCCCCATGTTACGCGCTTCGGTTGTAAAATCCTGTACAATTAAAAAATATCCAGGATATCCTGTTTTCTCAATAACAGATAGCTCAAAATCAAGCCGTTCTCTTACCTCATCAGTAATTTCAGGATACCTTTTTTCAGCGCCTATGTAGGTAATATGTCTTAAAAAGGCATTCTCTCCATTCTTGGTTCCATTAATTTCATCGGTAGGATCTACAAATTCTGGCCCAATATCAAAAGCAGGTAAAAGAACATCGCGTGCCAATTCAAAGCCGGTACATTTCCGATTCATTTCTGCAGCCGTTTCTAGCGCCTCAGGTAAATCAGCAAACAAAGTAGCCATTTGCTGGGGCGTTTTCAAGTACCATTCATCGTTTGGATATCCAAAACGGGCTTCTCTACCTGTTCTACCTAAAAAGGTTTTAGGCATAGATAGCAACTTATTATCTTTTACGCACAGTAATATATCTAACGCCTCGGCTCCTTTTTTACTGGGGTAGTATACATTGTTAGAGGCAAAATACTTAACCCCATGCTTTTTAGCAAAACGTAAAAGCGTCTCATTTACTACGTCTTCTTCTTCAATTCCATGACGAATAAGCTCAACATAGAAATCTTCCCCAAAAAGGGCATGCCACCACATAAATGCCTCTTCGGCTTCTCTTTCTCCTACGTTTAAAATGAGACTTGGAACTTCTGACCAAAGCCCTCCAGTAGTCGCCATTATTTCTTCATGAAACTCTTCAATAACCGGTTTACTCACTCTAGGTACATAGTACTTTCCTTGGGTAAACGAAATGGAAGAGATCTTGGCTAAATTGTGATAGCCTTTCTTATTTTTTGCAATTAAAACCTGCTTATACCCATTGTCTTTAACCGAATGATTTAAGTGGTCTTTACACACATAAATATCCGTTCCTACAATAGGTTTAATAGCTTCTTTATTACAGGCATTTACAAAGGCAAAAGCCCCCATCATGTTACCTACATCGGTAATAGCCAAAGCGTTCATCCCAGCACTTTTAGCAACCGAAACATAATCACCGGGTTGACCCACTGCTTCTAAAATAGAGAATTGGGTATGTACATGAAAATGGGCGAAATCGACTAAAACCTCTTCTGAAACCGATGACTCTGTTACCACAACAGTCTCTTCTGCTAAAGCTACCTCATCCGTAGAAGTTTCGGTTTCTTCTGGTTTATACGCTTCAATATTTAACCCAATTAACTCAAATGTTTGCGGGTTTTTATCTTTAAAGTTTCGAATAAAACTTTCTTCTTTATGGAGACGCTCCGCAGTAATGACCCCTCTTCTAATTAATTCTAAAAAGGCACGGGTAGTCGCTTCTACATCGGCACTTGCATTATGAGCTTCATCAAAACCAACCTGAAAAAGTTTGGTGTATAATTCTGTTAGGGTAGGCCATTTAAACCGACCACCTCTCCCCCCTTGAATGGCACAATACTCCGTGGCTTCATCCTTAGTATCAATGGCTTCTATTTCTTGTAACGGAGAGGCAATTTCTTTTCGTAAATACTCACATGCGGCAATATTAACATCAAACTCAATGTTATGACCAATAATATAATCCGCTTTTTTTAAGGCCTCATTAAATTCATTTAAAACATAATCTAAAGGCATCCCTTCCTTGGTGGCGCGATCTGTAGATATTCCGTGAATTTTTTGCGATACAAACGGGATATTATACCCCTCAGGTTTAATAATGAAGTTTTGGACCTCCACTAGCGCTCCATCTTCATCGTGGATTTGCCAAGCAATTTGCACCATTCGAGGCCAATTATCAAAATCAGTCAAAGGTGCTTTCCAGTCTCTTGGAAGGCCGGTGGTCTCTGTATCGTAAATTAAAAACATCTGCTAATCAAGGAAATAAATGAAATAACCTAATTTCATTTAGGGCGTTCAAATTACTATTACTGTTTAGAATTAAGAGAATTAATTAGGTTCAAGTTTTTAACAATTTCATTGAACCTCATTCCTTTTTCGCTGCTTCACATTTTATACCATTAGATTCATTCCAAATACCCGTTTTATTTTGAATAATAGCTGTATATGAATATGTTAGTATTTGGTTTTGGTCACCATCATTTTGTCTGCATAAATATCTTTAATTTACAATTAATCAAAAAAAAACAAATATTATGAAAAAAGCAGAAATGGTAGTTCGAATCTTACTGGGCCTAATGATGGTCGTTTTTGGTCTCAATAAGTTTTTACATTTTTTACCCATGCCTCCCTCCAACGAAGATGTTGCCACTGTATTTGGGTCATTAATGATGATGGGGATTTTTCCTATTGCCGGAGTAATTGAAGTTATTGGCGGAGCCTTATTATTAGCTAATAAACAAACGGGAATTGCCCTTTTCTTTTTAGCTCCTGTAGCCTTCTGCGCATTCTTATTTCACTTAATGTTAGATCCAGGTGGTATTGGAGGTGCCGCATTTTTCTTAATTGCCACTGCATTTTTAATGTATTTAAAAAAAGACAAATTCATGGGTTTAATGGATTAAACGTTAAGTAGGATAGATTTAAAAAGGAGGCCTATAAAGCCTCCTTTTTTACGTTTGCTATTTCCGACTTAGGTAACTCCAATTCTACTGTGTTTTGCTTCTTTCTTGCCTAAAACTTTAAAGTTATTTTACCTAGTTCGTTCTAGTTTTAAAAAAACGCCATGGAATAAAGAGTTAATTTGTATAAACCTGTTATTTTAGCATCAATCTTAAAACTCAAATTAATATGAAAAAAGCAGAACCGATAATTAGGACTCTATTAGGTTTATTGATGATTGTATTTGGACCCAACAAGCTTTTTAATTTTATAGAAATTGAACCTTCAAGCGTTGCGGTAGGAAACACCATGAGTGCATTTGTAGGAATGGGGATTTTAACAATCGTAGGGGTAATTGAAGTTATTGGAGGTGCCTTATTAATAGCCAATAAACAAACAGGAGTTGCCTTGTTTTTTTTAGCCCCTATAGCCTTCTGTGCATTTTTATTCCATTTGGTTTTAGATCCGTCAGGAATAGGTGGCGCCACATTTTTCTTAATTGCCACTGCATTTTTAATGTATGCCAGAAAAGAAAAATTTTTAGGATTAATGGATTAATTCCATTTTTCAAAAAAAAGGGAGACGTACACAGCCTCCCTTTTTTTATTCTTTAGTATTTCGATGTCTACAAACCCTGACTTATTATGTGGGTAGGGTATTGAAATACTTTTAAATCAAACTCTTGCACTACCGCTAAAACATGATCAAATATATCCGATTGAACCGCCTCGTATTCTTCCCATTCTGTTGTTTTGGTGAAAATATACACTTCAATAGGTAATCCTTTTTCATTTGGGGCTAATTGCCGTACCATAAAAGTCATATCCATATTAATATCTGGCCTATTTGCTAAATACAATTCCAAATAAGCACGAAAAACGCCAATATTGGTTTGTTTACGTCCATTTACAGTGACTTCAGGATTTATTTTATGTTGTGTATTGAATGCGGTAATATTCTTTTCTGTATTATTGATATACGGAGTTAACACCTGTATTTTTTGGTATTTCGCAATCATTTCAGGAGTACAAAAACGAACACTATGCACGTCAATGAATAAAGATCGTTTTATTCTTCTTCCTCCAGACTCTTTCATTCCTTTCCAGTTTTGAAAAGACTCAGTAACCAAGCTATAAGTAGGAATCGTGACAATAGTCATGTCCCAGTTCTGAACTTTAACGGTGGTTAGGTTAATTTCGGTTACCGTTCCATCAGCTCCAAATCTGGGCATGGTAATCCAATCATCTATAGCAAGCATTTTATTGAATATGAGCTGCAGCCCACCTACAAAACCTAAAATAGGATCTTTAAATATTAACATGATCACGGCAGAAACCGCTCCTAAACTAACCACTAATGACCCCAAGTTCTTATCAAACAGAATAGCCACAATAGTAATTAGGCCTACGATATAAGATATAATTTTGAAAATTTGAATCACACTCTTTATCGGATGATCTTTAGCGAAGTCATAGCGGTTATAAAAATCATTCACCGTATTAAGAATGCTATCAAATACCACGATAGCAATCACCACAAAACCTAGCTCTACACAAGAAAAAATAATGTTTCCAACAACAGGCATCCTTTGAGAAATGTCACCCACAAAGTAATAAATAATGAAAGCAGGAACTATATAGGCTAGGTTTCTGAAGAAGTGATGCTTCACCAAAAAATCATCAAATTGATTCTTTGACTTTTTTAATACTGGAATAATTATTCCCCACATTAAACGAACGGTAATCTTGTAGACTAGGTACGAAACTATAAACAACATAACCAAGCTAATTAGCTCACTTAAATAGCCCGCTAAGGAGGACTCTAACCCTATGGGGTTATTTAAAATAAAAAACAATTTTTGAACTAACCCCTTTATAAAATCATGTATATCCATTCGTAATTCGCTTTAACGTTTAACGAAGCAATAATACTGCTTTAAAACATGGGCATGGAGCCTTTTGAGGACGTTTTAAGATTCTTTTTAAATTAACCTAGCGACATTTATACCGGCAGAAATTATAAACTCAATGCCAATAGCAATAACAATAAACCCAACAATTCTTGACAATGCGTTAATGCCAGAAGCCCCTAAAAAATTCACAATAGAATGAGCGCTTCTGAGCATTAAAAAAATCATTATTCCCGATAATAAAATGGCTGCCATCATAATCAATGTATAGTTTACGCCTGTAGACTCTTGATTATAGGTAATTAATAAAGAAATGGAACCCGGCCCAGCAATCATTGGAATAGCTAATGGAGTTAAAGAAACTTCTTCTCTATTTTGAACATCCGTTTTTACCTTATTCTTCTTCATTCCTTTATGCTCCGCAAACTTACCTGTTAACAAGGCAAAACCAGAAGAAGCAATGATGAGTCCGCCAGCAATTTTAAGCGAGTCAACACTTATACCAAAGAACACCAAAATATACTTTCCAACAAAGTATGAAATAACCAATATGACCCACACATTAACAGCTGTTTTAAACGCTATTTTAGCTCGCTCTGACCTACTATGATCTGTGGTTAAACCGACAAAAACGGGCACGGTGCTTAACGGATTCATAACCGAAAAAAGCGCCCCAAATACTACGATAAATAATTCCATGCTTTTTTGTGCAAAGCAAGGTTTCGTTTATGGCTCTAAGTCGTGCTTTTCTTTACGGAATGATTATCAAATTGTTTCCAAAAACCATAACAAGGATTTCTCAAATTCAATTAATAGAATACGTTTGTAGCTATCCTTTTACAAAACGACTCTATGAGGCTATACCTTTTTATTGGTACCCACTTAACCCAAGAAATAGTAATCTCCGTCAATTTCATCAAGAAAATTGAAAATTCTAATAGGAGCAGAGAGTTCTACCTAAACCCCAATATATTTACCCCAATTATATACCTGCCTTCCGGTCTCCTGGTTTTATTGGCTAGCTTTTATAAGCCAAATTCTAATTATGTGACACTTCATCCTACTAATTCGACCGTTCGGTAACTTCTAATTTTTATACCGAAGCTTTCCCCACACATTTGTTTTCGTAAATCAACAGTTATGAAAACAACAATACTCTCATTTCTTCTTTTAATCACGGGTTCTCTTTCCGCCCAAACAATATCTGGCACCATCAGCAACAAACAGGGAGCCCCGCTACCGGGGGCCAATGTTTATTTTGAAAATACGTTTTCAGGAACATCTACGGATATAGATGGAAAGTTCTTTTTTTCGTTTACCGATACGGGTAACTTTAGCATTGTAACGGAGTTTGTAGGTTTTGAAGATTATACGCAAACTCTTCACTTAACAGGTCAGGATGTAAAAATCGACATTACGATAAAGGAAAAATTCAATCAACTTAAAGCAGTCACTATTACGGCAGGAACTTATGGAACTGGAAAATCGGAAACAGCGGTAGTTATGTCTTCAATAGAAATGGTGACAACTGCGGGTTCTTTAGGAGATATTAATGCCGCTATGCGCTCCCTACCTGGAACCAGTAATAATGGGGAGTCGGGTAAACTGTTTGTACATGGAGGAGATGGAAATGAGACAGGTACTTATATTGACGGCATTTACGTGCATCAACCCTACACCTCAAGCACTCCAAACATGGCGGTTCGCGGACGGTTTAATCCTTTTATGTTTCAAGGCACCTCTTTTAGTACTGGTGGCTATTCTGCTGAATACGGGCAGGCACTCTCATCCGTACTTACGCTGCACACCAATGATATGCCTGTAGAAAACGAATTAAACATTTCTTTAATGACGATTGGTGGAGATTTAGCAGGAACAAAAATGTGGAAGACAGGAGCCATAACGGCATCTGCTAATTATATGAATCTACAACCCTACATGAGCTTAGTTCCTCAAAACTATGAATGGAACCAAGAACCACAATCTATTGGAGGGTCCATGAATTTTCGACAAAAAACAGCCGGCTATGGAATGCTAAAAGTATACGGATCACTAGACCAGTCTAACCTATCGCAACTCACTCCTACTCGAGACGGATCTAATACGACTCAAAACACCGAAGTACAAAACACGAACCAGTTTATTAACGTGAATTGGCATGGGTCCCCCTCACAAAAATGGTATACAACTATGGGAGGTTCATTTACCCATAACAACGACCAGTTTACCCGGTCCAAAAGTAAATTTAATCAAAAGTTACTTGGTAATCATTTAAAAGCGACCGCTAAGTATGAGTTAAATGAAAAAACCAGAGTTAGGTTTGGAATTGAAAACACCTTCTCCAAAATAGCCAACACATATAGCCGAGTTAACCATTCAAAAGATAGCACCTCTGGCTTTACAGAAAATATGACAGGTACCTTTGTGGAAGGCCAACTATATGCATCTACCCAGCTTCTATTCAATATTGGATTACGCGCTGAACACTCGCAATATTTAGATAGAACAACACTTTCTCCAAGATTCTCTATGGCATACAAAACGAATGAAAATGCAAGTCTTTCGCTCGCCTATGGATGGTTTTACCAAAACCCTTTAAACGAACAATTGATTGATAGGGATTACTTACAAGAAGAAATGGCTGAGCATTATATTTTGAGCTTTACCCAAACTAAAAACAAGCGTACATTTAGATCTGAAGTGTATTACAAAGCCTATTCTGACCTAGTAAAATATGGAAACTCCATTTCTGCCCCCTACACCAATTCGGGTAAAGGTTACGCGTATGGACTAGATCTCTATTTTAAAGATGCAAAGACCATAAAAAATGGATCTTATTGGATTTCTTATTCTTACTTAAAAGCAGAACGTAACTCTAGATTCTATCCAAAAAAAGCCACGCCAACTTTTGTGGTACCTCACAGCTTAACATTTGTATACAAACATTGGATTGGAGATTGGAGGTCTTATGTAGGCGGTTCTTTTAGATACGGAAGCTCTAGGGTATTTAACGACATCAACACCCAAGAGTTTAACGCGGGTAAAGTTCCTGCTAATTTAAGCTTGGATTTGAATTGGACTTTTTTATACCGTCAAAACATTATTCTTTTCGCTTCCGCCACCAATGTAATGGGCTTTGATCAAGTATTCGGTTATCAATACAACGCCAGTCCAGGTGCTAACGGCATTTACGAGAGCACGCCAATTATTCCTGCCGCTAAAAGCTTCTTTTTTATGGGATGCTTTATCACATTAACAAAACACGGTGAGTCCAACCAAATAGATAAAATCAATTTTTAATATACCCACTAAAACAATCATTATGAAAACCAAAACAACATTAAAAACAATTGCATTATCAGTTATCATTAGTATAGCTGGATCATTTACTTCTTTTGCAAACACAGAATACAACCAAGCGATGGCAGCAGCTCTAGGACAATTTTCAACCGCTAGAAACATTTCCGAATATCAAGAAACGGCTAATTCATTTAATCGAATTTCTAATTTAGCTTCCACCCAGTGGTTACCCAATTACTACCAAGCTCAATGTTATATTTTAATGAGCTTTATGGAAAAAGATGCAACGCAAAAAGATGCATACTTAGATCGAGCTGAAAAAGCTATTACCACTGTTTTAGCTATTCAACCAGAAAACTCTGAAGCCTTTGCTTTACAGGCATTTATGTTTACGGGAAGACTCGTTATTGATCCAATGACTAGAGGTCGTGAATACAGTATTCGATCTAACCAATCATTAAAAAAATCGTTAGCCATAAACCCAACAAACCCTCGAGCTTTATATCTGCAATTAACCAATGAAATTGGGACTGCCGGTTTCTTTGGAACAGACACTTCTATTTATTGCGAACGTATCACTACCCTCAACGAAAACTGGGATAAATTCAATAAAACAGAAGCAATGAATCCATCTTGGGGAAAAAACCAAGCCTTAGGATTAAAAAGCAATTGCAAACAATAACTAGAAGCCAAATAAGTATTAATTTTAAACATCCGAAACTATGAGAAATTTATTCGTTACCATCATCCTTACATGTGCCGCTTTTTTTGCCAACGCACAAAACACATTAACAGTACACATCACTAATTTAAAAACCAATAGCGGTACCGTTTATTTGAGTTTATCAAATAATGGTGAGGAAGTCGTAAAAAAAACCAAAGGAACCGTGACTAATAAGGTATGCACACTTACACTAGAAGACTTGGTTGCGGGCACCTATGCCGTTACTTATTTTCACGATGAAAACGATAATAGCAAAATGGATACCGGCATGTTTGGCAAACCAGAAGAAGGATATGGCTACTCCAATGATGCACGTGGCTTTATGGGTCCAGCAGACTTTGAAGATCAACTTTTTGAGATCAAATCAGATCTAAAAATCACACTGACTACTGTTCACTAAAACACCCCTCAAAATGGAACTCAAAGCCGTTATCAAACCGTTTAAAAATATTTGGCAAGTTGCTGGAGCTATGATTCTCATGAATTTGGTTTTCATCCATTTATTTTGGCCCTCTTCGAATAACGATTTAAGGTCATTTTTGGTAAGTAACCTTTGGGGTACATGTATTTGGATTACCCAAGCCGTAGGAAACAGTGCCGTTTTTCAATTATTGGATTCTAAATTACCTTGGAAAAAGGGTCTGTTAAAAAGAGCCATAGCCAACATTATAGGTATCGGACTATACTCCACCGTTGCCTATTTAGTGGTTCAATTTATTATGTATGCCCTATTTTTTCCAAATGTACCTTTTGTAGATGTCTGGATTAACTCCATTTACTCGACAAAAATCACATTAGCCATTTCTTTTTCTATTTCGTTTCTATTAACTTTTATTGGATTCGGTAAATCCATGATATCTATGGAGATTGAAAAAGAGAAGTTGCAAACTGAAATGATTCGGTACAAATATGATTCTTTAAAGAACCAGATAAATCCTCACTTTTTATTTAATAGCTTTAATGTACTCTCTGAACTGGTATATGAAGATCAAAAATTAGCGGATAAATTTATTCATCAACTCAGTGATTTGTATCGGTATGTATTAGATGCAAGAGATATCGAATTGATATCTTTACTGGAAGAACTGCAATTTATTGAATCCTTCACCTTTTTACTAAAAACAAGATTTGAGAACAGAGTTACTTTTGAAATTGAAGTAAATACCTTAGAAAAAGAAGCTGTAATACCAATGTCTATTCAGTTGTTAATAGAAAACTGTATTAAACATAACCAGGCAACAACAAACAGCCCTTTAGTCGTATCCGTTTTCAAAAGAGATAATATGGTGGTAGTCAAGAATAACTTTCAACCCAAATCCAGTATAAAAGAATCACATCAAATTGGAATCAAAAACTTGCAAGAGCAATTTGCCTTTTTCACCTCAGAACAGTTGAAGATTGAGAAAACCGACACCTATTTTGAAGTTTCTATTCCCATACTAAACATCGATAAATAACCTATGAACGCCATCATAATTGAAGATGAACCCCGGGCCGCTAAACGGTTAGAATCTATCATTTATCAAGTAGATTCTGCCATTACAATAGTGGCTACTTTAGAATCCATTACAGAAGCAATTCGCTATTTAAAGAAGAATATAAATATAGATATCATATTTAGCGATATTGAATTGGCTGATGGCGTAAGTTTTGAAATTTTCAGTTCTATCTCTCCACTCCCTCCTATTATTTTCACAACAGCCTACGATCAATATGCCATCAAGGCTTTTAAAAACAATGGTATTGATTATTTACTCAAGCCAGTGAAAGAAGCCGATGTACTAAGTGCTTTAACAAAATTAAAATCGCTTACTCAACCTAAAATTGACTCTTCTATATTGCAAATACTTGCGCAACAATTAAAGGGAAGTACAAAAACTTTTAAGGATAGATTTTTAATTAAAGTGGGTACCCATATTAAAAGTATTTTAACGAGTGATATTCACGCCCTTTATAGCTTAAACAAAGACACATATATTTTCACTAAAGACAAAAGAAATTATGTTTTAGATCATTCCCTAGATTACTTGGAAGAAACCTTGAACCCGGCTCAGTTTTACAGGATAAATAGACATTTCATTATATCTATTCATGCCCCAGTAGATATATTAGCTTGGAGTAATAGCCGCTTAAAAATTGATCTTCCGGGATACACCGGAGATTTAATAGTGGTGTCTCGTAATAAAACCAAAGCTTACAAGCTTTGGTTAGGAGATTCTACCTCGTATTGAAATGCCCCAGATAATACCTGCAATTCCTTCAAATACCCATTCTGTGATTATATTTGCATCCCATTAAAAATCAATATAATGAACAAATCAATTTTATTAGTTATCGCGATAATTGGCTCTAGCTTTTATGGATGTAGTGATCTTGAGACCAACAAAGACCAAAGCCCGGTCATCGAACAAATAAAGTATGACTCTACCGACAGTCATAGCTACTCTCAAAAGGGAGATGCGTATGTCACTCACTTAAACTGGGATGCCAATGTAGATTTTGAGACTAAAACAATTACAGCTACTGCTACCTGGGATTTTGTAAATGTGAGCGATACAGATACCATTGTATTTGATATGGTGGATTTAGATATTCTAAAAATCACTCTAGATACCGGTATAGAGACCGGATATAAAATTGGAAAAAGTGTTCCTCATATGGGAGCACCACTTTATGTGGCTATAACTCCAGAAACAAAATCAGTGAGCATTTCTTATAAAAGTTCTCCTACTGCTTCTGCTGTACTTTGGTTAAATGCACAACAAACATTTGGTAAAAAACAGCCCTTCATGTTTACCCAGTCAGAAGCCATTCTAGCACGAAGTTGGGTACCTTGTCAAGATAGTCCTGGTATTAAGTTTACGTATAATGCCACTGTTAAAGTTCCTGTGGCGTTATTAGCTCTAATGAGTGCGACTAACCCCACAGAGAAAAACGAAACTGGGATTTACACCTTTGAAATGAACCAACCTATTCCGAGTTACTTATTAGCTTTAGCTGTGGGTGATTTAGAGTTTGGGTCTTTAGGAGATAGAACAGGTGTTTATGCCGAACCAGCGCAATTAGAAGCGGCTGTTTACGAGTTTGGAGAAACAGAAAAGATGATTCAAATTGCAGAAGCGCTTTTTGGAGAATACGCTTGGGAACGGTATGATATGTTAGTGCTGCCTCCATCATTTCCGTTTGGAGGTATGGAAAACCCCAGATTAACTTTTGTAACTCCAACCATTATTGCAGGAGATCGTTCATTAACCGCTTTAATAGCGCATGAATTAGCACACTCTTGGTCGGGTAATTTAGTAACCAATGCAAACTGGAACGACTTCTGGATGAATGAAGGGTTTACGGTATACCTAGAGCGTAGAATAATGGATTCGTTAAGCGGAACTGATTACTCGGATATGCTAACTATTTTAGGATCGCAAGATTTAGCATTTTCGCTAACCGAATTACCAAAAGAAGATACCCCTTTAAAACTAGACCTAGCAGGACGTAATCCGGATGATGGAATGACGGACATCGCTTATGAAAAAGGATTTTTCTTTTTGTCGATGCTAAAAGCACATTTTGGAAAAAAAGTAATGGATGATTTTTTGAAACAATATTTCAACGATCACACATTCAAAAACATAACAACCGAAGATTTCATTACTTATTTGGATAGTCATTTAATAAGTAAAGACACTTCAGCTCGAGCTTCCTTGAATATTGAAAAGTGGATTTACGAACCCGGACTTCCGAGTAACAGTCCTGAATTTACTTCTGCACGTTTTCAAAGAGTTAGTTCTAACTTAAAGGCTTGGAGCGATGGCGCATTCACCGCTGAGGAATTAGACACCAAAGATTGGTCAACAAATGAATGGTTACAATTTATTAGAACTCTACCCGACACATTAAGTGAGAGTAAATATGTTGAATTAGACAACACTTTTAAATTTACACAATCAGGAAACAACGAAATTTTAGCTATTTGGTTAGAAAGAAGTATAAAAGCGGAATACCGGAAGGTAGATTCAAAAGTAGAAGATTTCCTTATTCATATTGGCAGACGTAAATTTTTAACGCCCCTGTATAAAGCATTACTTCAAGTGGATCCAAGTGGTCAACGCGCTACAGATATATATGCTAAAGCCAGACCTAATTACCACTCAGTGGCTACAGAAACACTAGATAAAATTTTAAATTACACTAATTAAGTAAATTTGATTTAAAATAATCACTAAATAAAAAACTATGATTAATAAACTCCTTTTCGCTTTAACCGGAATATTTTTAATTCCAATAATGAGTTTTGCTCAACTTGACGTGACCCCTACTATAGGTTATAATTTTGGAGCAAACGTACCTATTTATGGTGGAGAACTTAAAGTTAAAGGAAATACCACTTACGGAATTAATGTAGATTATAACTTAGATCGTGATAACGCTATTCAATTTGTGTATACCACCACGTTATCTAAAGTTAAAATTAATGATTACTACTATCCTGGGGGAGGAATATCTAATGGAACGTTTTCTGATGTTTTAGAAAACTATTTCCTTATAGGTGGAGTACGATACTTCAGTGATGGTCCAATTCAACCTTATGGTAATTTTAATATGGGACTAGCCTATTACAAATTTTCCAGTGTGGATAATTACTACCAACAGTATAATCAAACAGATATGACAAGATTTGCTGTTGGTTTTGGTTTAGGTGCTAAAGTTATGTTTTCTGAAAGAATTGGTTTGGATTTACACATACGTGCATTAGCTCCAATTCAATGGGGTGGTATCGGAATTGGTGTTGGAACTGGCGGTGCTAGTGCAGGTGCTTATGTCGGCTCTTCATTCCTTTCAGGCGATGTAGGTGGCGGATTAATCATTCGTTTAGGCGAATAATCAAAATAAAATTCATAAAAAAAGAGACGGTATAAAAGTCTCTTTTTTTATGAATAAATTTTACTCTTTAACTATCATTTTGTACGTTACCTCATCTTGGTTTCCGTAAACAGAAACCATGTAGTTCCCTTTTACCAAAGCAGATACATTTAATTGCACTTGAGAACCGCTCACTAATTTTGTTAGCACTTTTCTTCCCGACATGTCTAACACTTCCACTCTATGAATGGCGAAAGATGAATTTATTTGTAAAGCATCTACGGCAGGGTTTGGAAAGATCTTAATTTCCAAATCAGCAGTAACATCTAGCACACTCGTGGCGACTCCTTCTACCAGAATAATATTCGGAATATTCACATATTGGTCACCAACCGTGGTACCATTACCATTTGCGGCTAGTGCACTCCCATAAAAAGTTACGGAGCCAGAACCGGCAACAGGCGCGGTCCAATTCATTTCATATTCTCCTCCAGAAACGCTTGTAGTCGGTTCGAAATACCAACGTCCGTTTAATGGGGATATCTGTGTATTTGAAGTCACGGCACTACACGAACCTGCACTAGAATTATCACTCAACATTCCAGTAACTTGAAAGCCATGCGTTGTACTTCCCGGAGATTGCATATTTATTTTAAGAGAATACGTTTCTCCAGGAATATACTGTGTCACCGTTGCACCTGCCAAATTGGAGATTTGAATAAGAGCTGACGCAGAAAAATTAGCCCCGGCTGTATGGCATTGTGTACATGCTACATCACTAACAGGAGAACCTGTTCTGTCCTTATTTTGAATATCGGCAACACCTCCAGAAGCGCTAACCCAAACCATAGCTACTATCCCTAGCACAATTGGTGAAAAAATGTAAGTTGTTTTCATTAGTTTTTTTTTGAATTTAAATGCAATTTACATTCAATTTTTCCCACAAAAAAATTAAGTTTACATTTCATCGTTTTGTCAAACGCCTTACCTTTGAGATAGAATCCATACGCATGAAAACAAAAATAACCAAAGACGAGTTTCAGAGTTTGACTTCTAAGGAAGAATTACTGGAGCTTATTCAACACAAAAAAATTTCTATCCATAAAATTGAAAAAAGTATTGCTTACGAAAAAGAACTAAAACTACTTCAAATTGAACTTGTTAAACTTCAACAATGGATAGTTAAAAGCAACAAGAAAGTCATGATCATTTTTGAGGGGCGCGATGCCGCGGGAAAAGGAGGCGCTATTAGACGATTTGTAGAACATCTCAACCCCAGGTCAATGCGTGTAGTGGCATTATCTAAACCGACTGAGATTGAACAGGGACAATGGTACTTTAGACGTTTCGTAAAAGAGTTACCTCAACCTGGAGAGATAGTTTTTTTTGATAGAAGTTGGTATAACCGAGCAGTAGTAGAACCTGTCATGGGTTTCTGTACAAAAAAACAATACGCTACTTTTTTAATGCAAGTTCCTGAGTTTGAACAAATGCTCATTGAAGATGGGGTAAAGATTATCAAAGTTTGGTTTTCTATAGAAAAAGAGGAGCAATTGGCGCGCTTCACTTCTAGAAAAACAGACCCTTTAAAATTATGGAAGATTTCACCTGTAGATGAGTTAGGACAAGAATTATGGGATAAATACTCTCACTACAAAAAAGAGATGTTTTCAAAATCGCATACTATGGTGGCTCCTTGGACTATTATTCAGGCAAATAATAAAAAGATAGCGCGACTGGAATCTATCCGACATGTACTCTCTACATTTAATTATGACGGCAAAGAAGAAGCTGAAATTCATCTTCATCCAGATCCAAGCATTGTAATGCGATACCAGCGTTTACTTCATCTTTCTAAATAAGAACCCTATGATTACTGATAGAGAAGCTTTCCTTCTTTCCTCAAAAAGAGGAATGAAATTATTACTTTCACAAGAGGAGTTAAACATTGACAAAACCATTCGAAATATCAAGTACGAGCGAGATTTAGTACAGTTGCAAATTGAATTATTAAAATTGCAGCATTGGGTAACCGCAAACAAAAAACGTGTGATAATCATTTTTGAAGGAAGAGATTCTGCGGGTAAAGGGGGCGCTATTAGACGAATAACTCAGTTTTTAAACCCCCGACTAATAAAAACAATAGCCTTACCAAAACCATCCAAAGAAGAAAATGATCAATGGTATTTTCAACGTTACGTTTCTCACCTACCGAAACATGGTGAAATTTTATTTTTTAATAGAAGCTGGTATAACCGCGCGGTAGTAGAACCAGTAAACGGTTTTTGTACGGAAAAACAGTATCAAAAATTCATGGACGAAGTCAACTCATTTGAAAAAATGATTATAGATGATGATACCGTTTTAGTCAAACTATATTTCTCTATTTCAAAGGAAGAACAATTGAAACGTTTTACCAACCTTCAATCTGACCCCGTAAAAAAGTGGAAATACAGTCTAGTTGACAGTAAAGCACAAGAACTATGGGAGCAGTATACTTTTTATAAAGACGAGATGTTTAACCGGACCAATACTGCTTATGCTCCTTGGAAAGTTATTCAAGCTAATAAAAAAGGATTCGCTAGATTGGAAACTATTAAGTATATACTGAAGCAAGTAATGGGATAAAATAGAACTGCGAATTACGAAAACTGAGACAATATTGAGTTATAAGTTGCTACGGTTATCGGCTTCCCAATAAAGCCAGTGACATTGCTATCATTTTCTACTTTTGCTCTTTCTAAGAAGTCAATAGTTGCACTCAGCATATAACAAATAGCTTGATTAGAATAGATAGCGAAAATTTCTTGAACTTCTTGTGCCACGTTATACCCATTACTTTGTGGCATGTAAATGTCTATTAAAAATATAGTTGTTTCTAAATAATCATCTGAGGTTCTCGTCCTCATCCAAGAACTGAGCTCTAACCCTGACGCAAAAGTCTCTACTTTAATATAGGGGTTAACCCTTGAAAGCAATCTCTTTGCAATCAATAAATCAATTTCATTATCATCAACAATTATTATAGATATTTGATTATTCACTCTTTCCTGGTAAATACAATGTTATTTCTGTTCCCTTACCGAAATCAGATTCTAATTCAATTTTACCTCCTAACTTATCAATTGCTTCACTCACAATAAACAGGCCTAAACCTGAGCCGCTATCGTCTTGTTTGGCTCTATAGAACATATTAAATACTTCTTCTTTTTTATCTTTTGCAATCCCAACACCATTATCTTTAATCTTGATAATTGCTTCGGTAGTTTTAATATCAGCCGTTATAGATACCATTTTATTAGGCTCTTCTGAACGTTGATATTTAAAAGCATTCGATACTAAATTGCTTAACACAGTTTGAATATTCATTTGATTAGAAACAAACTGGCAATTTTGAGTGACATTTATTGAAAAGGCAACCCCTTGAGCATTCGGATGATACTTTATACTTTCTATTATTTCGCTAATGAGCTTTTCAAAATCCACCTTATTTTCAAAAGCACTACCATGTGTTCCTTTGTAATGATCTATAATTTGGTGGATGTATCCATCTAAATTATTTACCATTCCTTTAATGGAGCCAAAATACTCTAAAGATTTCTCATCTGCTACATCTAATTCTGCCAAATTAGCAATACCCAAAATAGACATCAACGGAGACCTTAAATCATGGGATACACTATATACAAATTTGTCTAGTTCATTATAAGCCGATTGGAGAGAGTCATTTTTGGAAGCCAATACTCTACGATTATCAAAAAGCTCCATACCATCCTGAACCGAAATACGTACTAAATCATTATCCCATGGCTTATCAATAAAACGATACACCTGCCCTTTATTTATAGCACCTATGACCACTTTAATATCAGAATACCCAGTAAGTATAATTCTAACTTTATTTGGATAAATGTACTGGATTTTCTCGAAAAACTCGACACCCGTTACATCCGGCATTCGTTGATCGGAAATAACAACTTTAATTTCTGGGTACTTCCGTAATTGTTTAAGTGCTTCCAAGGCATTAATAGCGGTATACACTCTAAACTCTCTCCTAAAGGAAGAGCGAAAGGAATTTAAATTATTTTGTTCGTCATCGACATACAAAACAGCTCCAATTTGATCTGGTTTATAATCGTTCATTTTTAGGTAGTTTGGTGGTTTGTATTAATAATTGGAAGTCGTATAATAAACTCTGTGCCTTCACCAACAGCAGAGTTTACTATAATGCTTCCGTTTATTTTTTCAATAATGGTAAAAACAATAGAAAGTCCTAAACCTGTTCCTTCGCCTACCGGTTTGGTAGTGAAAAATGGTTCAAATAGTTTTTTCTTAACTTCATCTGTTATTCCTATTCCATTATCTTTTATTGAAATAACAACATGTGCATCCTCATTTTTTGTAGCGATAATAATCTCACCATCTTCTCGACCTGTGGAATTAATTGCCTGAATACCATTACTCAACACATTCATAAATACCTGGTTTAGTTTGCCGCCATAGCATTCTACCAAAGGTATTTTTTCAAAATCAGTAGTCACTTTAATCGTATGTTTAAGGTGACTGTTTAAAAGAACTAGAGTCGCTTTAATACCTTCTTCTAAATTCACTTTTTTCAAATCGTCTTCGTCTATTCTCGAGAATAGCTTTAGTCCTTTAATAATTTCAACGGTTCTATTTGCTCCGTCTTTCATTCCATCCAGCAATTGATCAATTTCTTCAATAACATAGGCAAAATCGATCTCTTCTTTTAAATTTTGAACCTTCGCATAAACCTCTGGAGAAGTGTCTTCTTTCAAAATGGTATCCGTATTCTCAATTATAGAGAGTAAATCATCTACATCTCGCTTTAAAGGGGCCACGTTAGAACTCACGAAATTAATAGGGTTATTAATTTCATGAGCGATACCTGCCGTTAACTGACCCAAAGACGACATTTTCTCTGCATTTACCAGTTGAGACTGAGTTTCTTTTAAATTACTATAGGCATCTTCTATTTCCGTGTTTTTTCCTTCGAGTTCAATATTTATCTGGCTTAATTGAGTGGTTCGTCTAGATACTTTTTCCTCTAGTATTAAATTTTGTTCTTGTATTAACGTTGCCTTTTCTTTTTCTAACCGATACGAAGTAGAAATGGCATCTTCTTGTTCTGATTTCAAAATATTGATTCGGTTTGCTAGCGCAAATGACAACAACACCGTTTCTAATCCTGCTCCAAAAGTCATCGTTAACGTAGTGAAGTTATTTCGTTCTAAAACACCCACCTCAGCGAGTACAAAAATTAGAATACCAATTAAAAATACAGACCAGGATAGAAGGTAAAATCTTGCGGGTTTATAACCTCCTGCCATTACTGCAATGGCTACAAATAAGATGAACAAGGTCAATAGCGGATGAAGCACCAACAGTATTGCATTCACTAGGGTAATATCAAACAAAACTATGATTCCTAAAATAGAATATATAACGATAAAAATTTTAGACACCATATATAGTTTGGGAGCATTAAACTTCACCTTTAAAAAGGTATTCATAAAGTACAACCCAAAAATGGTAGCAACTGTGGTTAAAAACTCAATGCCATATTCTTGAAACACTATTTTATTAGGCCAAAAATAGTGGTAAGAAAAACCAAATAACACCGTTTGTAATAACCCCGTAAAAAAAGATTGAATAACATACACCAAATAAACTGTTTCTCTAATGATTACATAAAGAAACAAGTTGTAGGTAATCATTACGGCAAAAACACCTAATATAATAGCAAATAACACATTCCCATTTTGTTCGTAATTCAAAACGGCTGTATTCTCTCCTAACATCAGGTTATAAGAGGTTTGAACATTATTTTTCAAACGTATATAAATTACTTTCTCATTATGGGTAGACTCCAAGTCCATAATAAAGTGAGTGGTTTTGTACTTCCGTTCATCAAATTTCAAATTGTTTCCATAAAGAGACATTTCCCATTTATTGGATACCGATTTTTGATAAAGCTCTAGGGTATCTATATTCGCTTGATCAACGAATAACACCAAGTTTGACACCTCATTATAAGCATGATAACTAATCCTTAACCAGGTAGAGTGAATGTTTTGTAAATCAGAGTAATTTCCCTTATTCTGAACTGTAAATATCTGATTTTCTATATTTCCTATGGAATAGCTATCGGTAGAGTCAATAAAATATTCGAAATTCTTTATTGTAATTACTTGATGCGAATTTTCAACTTTTACCACATAGTTAGCCCAACCCGTAATAGGTAGACAAAACAAAATCAGTATAGCTTTAATCGAATTCATATTTATTTTCCAATTTTTTGTACTGATGACAACAACAGTTGATACTCCAATTCGAATTGACCTTTGGGCCAGGTCTCCGTGGACACAAAGTAGTGTCTTTCTCTCAGTTTTAATATTTCAATTCTCTCATATTCTATTGCTTTAGGCAATAAATCAATATCATTTAGCACAATGGCAGTTGCCACTAAGTCTAGTTTTGGATAATTAAATTTACCTTCATTCCCAACAGTAGTAATCACCTCAAACCCTTTTTGAATAGCCTTTCTAAGCGTATGTTTTGCAACTAACGCAACCAATTTTGACAAATTAGCCTGTTTTGCTAAGGCGATACAAATCCTAACCAAAATATTACTTCCAATACCAAGTCCTGCGATTTCATGAGAGTTCCATAAACCACAGACTTCTGCGACCCCACCATCTACCAGGTCATCAATTTGCGAATAAATATTTCCATCCACTTGTCCAATTGCTTCCACCATTGGTAATTCACTGTCTCTATTAGCGATATGTAATCTCGCTCCCCCAACTACCTTATTGTTATTTGAAGTATCCTCTACAATCATTACATACACAAAAGGGTCGTAAACCCAATCGCTTTTTCCAGAGGTAACTTTAACCCCAATTTTCTCCAGAACTTGTCGATGACCAATTGCAAATCTTTCTCCTGCTTCAACATCATCTGGTGCTCTAAAGGCTCTTATCCTTAGCATAAAATTCTTGAGATATTCATTGAGTAAATTAATTCGTTTATTCTAGTCGTTGTTAATCGACACTACACCTATTTTATTTTTAATTATATGTATTTTGGGTATCATTTATGATTCCTTCTATATCTACATAATACCTGCCAGATGTATTAAACTCATTCAGCAATATTCTTCTACATACATCTGCGCCCACTGCGCCTCCTAAAATTACGGAAGTTGCTAATTGCGGCCAGGTACTAATTGTTTTGTTTACTTCTGCTAAAGATGATTTTGCACGATCTGAAAGATGCTCAAACCCTAAAATCTGTAATACTACCGGTATTTTTTCTTCATTGGTTAATCCTTTTAATTTGGAGGAATCAATTCCTTCTACCCTACCATGAAAAATAGGACGGTTTGGTTCTAAATCAAATCGCTCTACATCTAACATACCTCTGTCTGAAGTATCCATTATTACCGGAATAGCATGCTTTTTGGCAAACTCACGTGCTTGAATTTTCATATCCAGCCCATCGCATTCATCCACTAAGATATCCAACTTACCGTCTCCCAGCATAAACTCTTCCATATTATCAGAGGTTACTCCCTCTTTAAATATTTTCACCTTAATGAATGGGTCAATTTCCGCAATTTCTCTCGCAGTGGCGACTACCTTTAGTATTCCTAAATTATACAAAGGTGTCCTAATTCTATTTAAATTTGATAATTCTAAGGCATCAAAATCAGCTAATCGTACCTCGCCACAGCCTCTCTCCATTATAAGAGTCAAAGCAATAGATTGCCCTACGCTCAAGCCGATGATACCAATAGACTTTGTTGCCAAGACATCTCGTTCTGCTATGGTGATTTTATTTTGATTACGATTGGTTCTGAGCTCTATAAACTCTGTTTCATCCAAAATATGAACTAATTTATTTACCCAAGGATAAAAAACCCATACTCCGTAGTCGTCTTTTGAATTTATTTCAAAAAAGGAACACACCTTCTGTTCAAGTTCAACATCCTTCAAACCTTTTGGATAACGCGACTTAATCAACTCGCGTATCTGACTTTCTAATTCATCCGATATCGAAATATGGGGATTTTTCGATATCAACGTATGTAGTGATAGTTTTGAAGAATCATCTGTTAACCGGAAAAAAATAGGCTTTGTTAAATCGTCCTGTTTTACAACTAATCTTGACATTTCAATCATATTTTCTTTTAAGGAATCATCTTGCGTTCAAAAGTATATTATTTACACCGCCACAGATTACCCATATATTAACTCCGGTATCAATTGTTATCATCATAGCGTAAATATCCATTATTAAGACAAAAGGTTTAGTCATTTTAGAGTATTTTCGAGTTTATAATAGCCAAAACACGATAACAATGTCAGAAGACGAAACAATATCTACTGTTCCAGAAAAACTTCCACTACTATATGTAGATGATGAACCCAACAACTTAAGAAGCTTTAAAGCGGCATTTAGAAGAGAATTTAAAATTTTCACTGCCGAATCTGGAGCCGAAGGACGCAAAATTTTAGATGAAAATAATATTTCTATTGTATTAACAGATCAGAGAATGCCGTTTATGACGGGAGTCGAGTTTTTGGAATCTATCGTGAATGAGTATCCAGATACAATTAGAATTCTAATTACTGGGTTTAGTGATATTCAAGCAGTTATTGACGCTATTAATAAAGGCAAGATTTATCATTATGTTCAAAAGCCTTGGGATGAAACATATTTAAAAAATATTATT